>JAAZOZ010000235.1 GCA_012797505.1 Smithella sp.
ATCCTGATGATTTCGGCCTGGGGCTTTGCGATGGTGATCGCCTCCTTCCTGTTCCTCTGGCTGGGGTACAAGCTGGATGAGTACATGGGCACGGCGCCCAATTTCATGTTCGGTTTGTTTTTCCTGGCGATCTTCGTCTGTGTGATGCGTCTGTATCACGAGGCCCGGCAGCGAATGAAGGATTTGTAACCGAAAACATGATCTGTTCAAGATAAAGAAGCCCTCCGGGAAACCCCGGGGGGCTTCTTCGTTTGACGGCGCGGCGTCGAATATTTCTTGACAGAAGCGGAAAATGCGGGTTAGTTTTTTCACCGTTTGAAAACTTGGCGTTTTTTTATTCTGCATTACCCTTTTTTCCTGGAAGTTTTTAAAGGTTCATAACGACGGCAGGAGGTTACATTGTATTTCTCGGATGAAACACAAAAGGCGTCCCGGAAGCTTACCGAACAATGGCAGGCGAATGTTCAAAATACTTTAAAAACCAATCCCGACTGGAAAAACCGCTTTTCAACCGTTTCCGACCTTGACATCAAAAGGCTCTACACGCCCGAAGACCTGCAAAACACGGATTTTGCCCGCGACATCGGCGCCCCGGGGGAATTTCCCTATCTTCGCGGCAACCAGGTCACCGGATACCGCGGACAACCCTGGACGTTCCGGATGTTCTCCGGCATGGGCAGCGCCGAGGACACCAACCGGCGCTGGCATCTGCTTTTGCGGGAAGGACAGACCGGCCTTTCCACCGCCTTCGACTTTCCCACGCTCATGGGCTATGACAGCGACTCGCCGAAAGCCCTGGGCGAGGTCGGCAAGTGCGGCGTGGCCATCGACACCCTTGAGGATTTTCTGGCGCTGATCGACAATATTCCGCTGGATCGCGTCACCACCTCCATGACGATCAACCCGCCGGCAACCGTGCTGTGGGCCATGTACTGCGCGGCGGCCGAAATCAAGGGCGTCCCCCTGAACCAAATCGGCGGCACCATCCAAAACGACATGCTCAAGGAATTCATCGCGCAGAAGACGTTCATGTGTCCGCCGGAGCCTTCCGTCAGGCTGATCAGCGACACCGTCGAATTCGGCGCAAAATACGTTCCGCGATGGAACCCCATCAGCATCAGCGGCTACCATATCCGGGAGGCGGGCGCCACGGCCGTGCAGGAGCTGGCCTTTACGCTCAGAGACGGCATCGAATACGTCGAAGATATTCTTCGCCGCAAGAAAATGAGCGTGGACGATTTCGCGCCGCGCCTTTCCTTCTTTTTCAACGCGCATATCGACCTTTTCGAGGAAATCTGCAAACTCCGCGCCGCGCGCCGCATCTGGGCCAAAGTAATGCGCGACCGCTTCGGCGCCAAAAATCCGCGATCGCTGTGGATGCGCTTTCACGTCCAGACCGCCGGCTGTTCGCTCACCGCTCAGCAGCCCTACAACAACGTCGTTCGAACCACCGTCGAGGCGCTGGCCGCGGTGCTGGGAGGAACCCAGTCGCTGCACACCAATTCGCTGGATGAAGTGCTTTGCCTGCCGTCCGAGCACGCCGTGGAAATCGCGCTGCGCACCCAGCAGATTCTGGCCGAAGAAACGGGCGTGGTCAACACAATCGATCCTCTGGCCGGTTCCTACTTTGTGGAATCCCTCACCAATGAGATGGAGGCAAAAGCCTGGGAGTACATCGAAAAGATCGACGCCATGGGCGGCATGATCGCCGCCATCGAAAGAGGCTACCCGCAAATGGAAATCGCGGATGCGGCCTATGCCTTCCAGCGGCAGATTGACGCCGGAGAAAAAATCATGGTGGGCGTCAACAAATACGCCACCGAAGCGCAGCATCCGGTGCCGCTGGTGGAAATCGATGAAAAAGTGGGCGAAGAGCAGATTCGGCGGTTGAAAGATTTGCGCAGACGCCGCGACAGCCGCGCCGTGAGTCAATCGCTTGCCGACATTCGCGCCGCGTGCAAGAACGGGGCAAACGTCATGCCGCACTGCATCGCGGCGGTGAAAGCCCTGGCCACGGAGCAGGAAATCTGCGATGTTTACCGCGAGGTTTACGGGGAGTACAGGGACCCGGGGTTGTATTAAGGAGAAGATTATGCCGGAAAGAAAAATTCGAGTGATGGTGGCCAAACCCGGTCTGGACGGCCACGACCGCGGCGCGCGCATTCTGGCCCGCTGTTTTCGCGACGCCGGTTTTGAAGTCATTTACACAGGCTGTCATCAAACCCCGGAGCAGGTTGCCGCAGCCGCGATTCAGGAAGACGTGGACCTTGTGGGTTTAAGCTGCCTGTCGGGCGCGCACCGCATTTTGTTTCCGCGCGTGGTGGAACTGCTCAGAGAAAAGAACGCTTCCGACATCACCGTGATCGGCGGAGGCATCATCCCCGAGCAGGATTTCCCCATGCTCTACGATGCGGGCATCCAGGCGATCTTCACCCCCGGCGCTTCGCTGGATTCGATTGTGGAATGGGTCCGCACCCATATTCGGGGCAGAAACTGACCGGCGCGGCAAAAACACGACATGACCCAAACGACCCAAAAAATATGCGCAGGCGACATCCGCTCGGCCTCCAGGCTGATCCGGGACCTGGAAGACAAACGGCCCGAAGCGCGCCTTCGGCTGCGGCAGCTTTTCCCCCACACGGGCCGATCCTTCATTATCGGCATCACCGGCTCGCCCGGCGCGGGGAAAAGCACACTGGCCGACGCGCTGATCGGCGAGCTGCGCAAACGAAAAAAAACCGTGGGCGTTCTGGCCGTTGATCCGAGCAGTCCTTTCTCCGGCGGCGCACTGCTGGGCGACCGCGTCCGCATGCTGCGCCACGCGGAAGACGAGGACGTGTTCATCCGTTCGCTGGCCACGCGGGGCGCGCTGGGCGGATTGGCACATGCCGCGGGCGACGCAATCCACGTCATGGAAGCCATGGGCAAGGATGTCATTCTGGTGGAAACGGTCGGCATCGGCCAGCAGGAACTCGACATCATTCACCACGCGCACAGCATCGTCGTGGTGCTGGTCCCCGGCATGGGCGACGAGATCCAGACCATGAAGGCGGGCGTCATGGAAATCGCCGACGTGTTCGTCATCAACAAGGCGGATCGTCCCGGCGCGAAGCAGTTGAAAACGGAGCTGACCTCGCTGCTCAACGCCTCACCGCACGGCCCCCGGGACTGGATTCCGCCCATCGTCAGCATCGGCAATCTGTATGAACCGGAAAGCTTCGCCAAAAAAACGGCGGAGCTGATGGACGCCGTCGCGAAGCACCACGCACACCTTGTCGTCAGCGGACAACTGGCCGAGCGGACGGAACGCAAAGCCGTCATGGAAATTACCGACGCCCTGCGCGCCTGCATCCTGGAGCCGGTGATCGAGCGCCTGATCACGGACGGCGAGCTGAAAAAAATCGTCGGGAAAATTCAGAACCGGGAAACGGACCCCTATACCGAAGCGGAAGCCATCGCCCGTCGTTTCCTCAATACGGGAGAAACGCCATGAAGCGGGCATAAAGGCCCTCGTTCAGAGTTGCGCACACTTTCAGACGGGCCGAAATGCCCGTTGCCCAAATATCTCTTTGAGCGGCCATTGAGAGAGTTTTGTTTAATAAATCTTGGCGAAGCGAAAGATCAGCCTTTGACAACTGTTTGAGCCGAAGGCGAGTTTTGTCAAAGCCTTTCGCGAGCCTTAGATTTATACAAAACGCTCGCAGGCAAGCGAAAAGGGTATTTGGGCAACAGGCCGTAAATATCCAATCCGGCACCTGCAATGGCCACCATATTCAGGAGGATGTTTTTGAATGAAAAAAACCGACAAAAGCCATGCATCTGTAAAAAAAGTCGCCGCCCGTAAGAAACCAACGACGACTTCCGCCCCCGCGGAGCGAGGACTGGTCATCGTGATCACCGGCAACGGAAAAGGCAAAACCACCTCGGCGTTCGGACAGGCGCTGCGCGCCGTCGGCCAGGGATACAGGGTTTACATCATGCAGTTTATGAAAGGCCGCAACTACGGCGAGTATACGGCCGGGAGCCGATATCTGCCTTCCCTGACCATTCGCCGCTCAGGCCTGGACAGCTTCGTCATGCGCGGCAGCCCGGCCCCGGTGGATATCGAACTGGCGCGGAAGGGCTTTGAATCGGCCAAAAAAGCGATTGCGTCCGGCCGGTACGACATGGTCATTCTCGACGAAATCAACGTGGCGGTGGACTTCAAGCTGATTGAACTTGCGGATCTGATCCGCCTCATCACCGACAAGCCGCCGGGGCTCGATTTGATTCTGACGGGCCGGTACGCAGCCAAAGAAGTCATCCGGCTGGCCGACACGGTCAGCGAAATCAAGGACATCAAGCACCATTATGCCGCCGGCATCAAGGGGCGGGCGGGAATCGAATATTAAAAATATCAGGAGAAAGACATGTTTGCATGGATCGCCAGTCCGGAGGCCTGGATTGCCCTGGCCACCCTGACGGCGCTGGAGATCGTCCTGGGCATCGACAACATTATTTTCATTTCCATTCTGGTGGGGAGGCTGCCCGCCCAGAAAAGAAGCTTCGCGCGAAATCTGGGATTGATGCTGGCAATGGTCACCCGGCTCGCGCTGCTGTTTTCCATCGTGTGGGTGGCGAATCTGACCCAGCCCTGGTTTACCCTTTTCGGGCAGGACATTTCCGGCCGGGACATTATTTTAATCGGCGGCGGGCTGTTTCTGCTGGCCAAAGCCACACATGAAATCCACAGCAGCCTGGAAGGGGTCGAGGAGGCCAAACCGAAGCTGAAAACCGCGTCTCTGGCGCCGATCCTGATTCAGATCGCGCTTTTGGACGTCGTTTTCTCGCTGGATTCCGTCATCACGGCCGTCGGCCTGGCCCGGCACGTCTCGATCATGGCAATCGCCATCATCGTCGCCGTGGGCATCATGCTGGTTGCCGCCAAACCGATTGCCGAATTTGTGGACGCCCATCCGACCATCAAGATTCTGGCGCTGTCCTTTTTAATCCTGGTGGGCGTCACGCTGATGGTCGAAGGCTTTGACGTGCATGTGCCGAAAGGCTACATTTACTTTGCGATGGCGTTTTCCGTGGCGGTGGAAATGCTGAACATCCGCATGCGGAAAAAGCAGACGGACCCGATCCAGCTGCGCAAGGAAATCACCGGATAGTATTCAGGGGCTACCGGGGCGGCATGCGCAGCGCTCCGTCCAGGCGGATGCAGCATCCGTTCAGCATCGGATTCTCGAGGATGTGAACCGCCATCCGGGCAAACTCCGCGGGCCTTCCCAGACGCCGGGGAAAGGGAACCCCTTTGGCCATGTCTTCCTTGACGGCGGGCGGCAATCCGGCCATGAGCGGCGTTTCAAAAAGCCCCGGCGCGATCGTGGCCACGCGAATGCCGTAATCGGCGCATTCCCGGGCGATCGGCAGCGTCATCCCGACAATGCCGCCTTTGGACGCGGCGTAAGCCGCCTGGCCGATCTGTCCGTCAAACGCGGCAATGGATGCCGTATTGACGATCACCCCCCTTTCGCCTTCCTCATTGGGGACATTGTTCACCATCTGTTCGACGGCCAGGCGAATCACATTCAGGGTTCCCACCAGATTGATGGAAATCACGCGATTGAACAGGGAAAGAGGCAGCGGACCTTTTTTGCCCATCACTTTGGCCGCGTCCGGCACACCCGCGCAGTTGACGGCCGCCGTGATGCTCCCGAAGCGATCCAGGGATTGTTGAATGGCTTGGCGGACGGAGTCTTCGCCGGTCACGTCGCAGCGGACAAACATAACATTCTCCCCGGCTTCCCCGGCCAGTTTTTCGCCCTTTTCCACGTCCAGATCGACGATGACGACTTTTGCGCCGCGCGCGGCCAATTCCAGCACCGTCGCGCCCCCCAGTCCCGAGGCGCCGCCGGTCACCAGTGCGATCACATCCTGAATCTTCATGCTTCCCCCCTTACACGATCTCTCTTCCGATAATCATATTCTGCACCTCGCGCACGCCTTCATAAATGTCGATGATATGGGCGTCGCGCGCCAGCTTGGAAATTTCATAATCCGCCGTAAACCCGTAGCCGCCGTGCAGATGCAGCCCTTCGTTGGCGCAGAAAAGAGCCGCTTCCGCGCAGGTATTTTTGGCCAGGGACGCAAAGATGCCCGCGTCCTTGTCGTTCTTTTGGATTTTCCAGCAGGCTTTCCACAGCGACAGCTCGGCCAGCTCCACTTTTTTCCACATGGCGACAAGCGTGTCGCGGGCGACCGGCAGATCGCAGAGGCGCTGGCCGAACTGCTTGCGCTGGCGCGTGTAGTCCATCGTAACATCCAGCGCCCTTTTGGCCAGCCCCAGGCCGATGGCCGCGACCATCGGGCGGGCAAAGTCAAGCACGTCCATGATGTATTTGAAGCCGAAGCGGCGGTTGCCGATGATCTGATCGGGCTCAACGATCACGTCTTCGAAAGTGACGCTGGCCGTATTGGACAGGCGCTGGCCGAGCTTGTCCTCGGGTTTGCCGATCACGATTCTGCCGCCGGTGGACAGATGGATCTCCCGGGTGGAATATCCGACATCGGGAAGGTCCGCGGCAATCACGGATTCCGCCGGAACCACCACGCAGGCCATGAAGTTGCTGGAAGGTTTTCCGTTTTTACACAAAACGGTAAATTGCGAAGCGTAGGACGCATTGGTGATGAAGCATTTGGAGCCGTTGAGCACCCAGGAACCGTCGTCGCGCGGCGCAATGAAGCTGGTCATGAGCGAGTTGTCGGACCCGGCGCCCGGCTCCGTCAGGCAGAAAGACGCCAGGAGCGGTTTTTCCACAAAGGGGCGCAAAAACCTCTCCTTCTGCTGGTCCGTTCCGTGCCGGCTGATCACGACGTTGGCCAGATCGTTGCACATGGCCGACGTGGCGATGCCCGTGTCGCCGTAAGACAGCTCCTGAATGATCAACGCGGAAGAAAACACGTCCACATCGAATCCCTTGATGGACTCCGGAATGCACAGGTTGACGAGGCCCATTTCCCAGGCTTTGGAGATGATCGCCCACGGAAAGCCATGTTCCTTTTCCATCTCCAGAATGCGGGGACTGATTTCATTTTTCACCAGCCTGCGCACGGTATCCACATACAGCAGCTGATTTTCACTGAAGTTTAAATCCATGGGTCATCCTTCCTGGACCAGAATGCGCAAAACCGGTCCGTCACGAAACACCGCCGAAGATTTTTTCCGCGGCCGCCAGGTTTATAACGGATTCGCAGGTCACACCGATGGTTTTAAAGAAGTCGCGCAGCGGGCGTCCGGGACCGATTTCATAAATCGCGCCGGCGCGGCCGGCCAGCGCCTGCATATTGTCGCGCCATAAAACGGAAGAGGAAAGCTGGTGGACCAGATTGTCCGCAATCCCGTCCGCATCAGCCGGATGAAATCCTCCCCGGTAATTGGACGTGACGGCGGGAGCGTTTTGAACATCCCACGAGCCGCTGATCATTTTGAGGGCTTCCCGAAACGGCTCTTCGATTTTTTTCATGAAGCGGCTGTGAAAAGGCGCGCTGACGTTGAGCGGAACCACCCGGCAGGATTTGGGGCCGGAAAACAGATCCTTGCATCGGTTTCCCGCCTCGGGCAGGGCCGCCGCTTCGCCGCTCACCACCACCTGATTGGCGGAATTGATGTTGGCGATGTCAACCGGCAAATCCGCCAGAGCGGTCGAAAGCGTCCCCGCGTCGATGCCTTCGGCGATGATTGCGGCCATCGCGCCCACTCCTACCGGAATCGCTTCCTGCATCAGCCGGCCGCGCGTCCGCACGATCCGGACCGCATCGGCAAAGGGCATGACGCCCGCGGCCACCAGCGCCGAAAATTCACCCAGCGAATGGCCGCCGAAGCAGTCGGCTTTCCATCCGTATCGTTCGGCCAGCCCCCGGAACATGGCCGTTTCCGTCGTCACCAGGCAGGGCTGCGTGTATTCGGTCAGATGCAGGCGGGCATCCTCCTCAAAACAAATGGCCGCCACATCCAGCCCCAGGGCGTCGGACGCTTCTTCAAACGTTGCCCGGCACACGGGAATGGCATCATAAAAATCTTTTCCCATGCCCTGCCGCTGGGAACCCTGCCCCGGAAAAACAGCCGCCGTTCCTTTGGCTTCACTCATACTTTCTCCTTACAGATATGCGATCAGAACCTCTGCGTCCCCGCTTCTGATTCCGGATGTTGATGTGTATGCACTGCGAACAGGCCGGCGCACGGACAAAACCGCGCTGGCCGGGCGCCGGGGTTGACATTCCGGCGCTTCATGGTAGAGAGGACTTAAAACGAAGCGCAGGCGGAAGTCAAGTTGAAATTGAAAACCACCGGGCAGGTGAGCGGCATGAGCATTCTGGAAAGAGCCTTTTATGCGCGGCCGACAATTACGGTCGCGCGGGAACTCCTGGGGAAAAAACTGGTGCGTCAAACGGACGGCGCAAAACTGTCGGGCGTCATCATCGAGACGGAAGCCTATTGCGGAAGCTCGGACAGCGCCTGCCACGCCCACCGGGGGAAAACGCCCCGCAACACCGTCATGTTCGGCCGGCCGGGCGTGGCCTATGTCTATTTCACCTACGGGATGCATTACCTGCTGAACCTGGTGACCGAGGAGGAGGGAAATCCCTGCGCGGTGCTCGTGCGGGCTCTTCTGCCCCTTTCCGGCCTCGAAGAAATGCAGTCCAGGAGAAAAAAACACGGAAAAGAACTGACCAACGGACCCGCCAAACTGTGTCAGGCGCTGGCAATCGACAAATCCCTGAACGGCTGGGACCTGACCCTGGGAGAGCGTTTATGGGTGGAGAACGATCAAAGTGTGCAAACCCGCGACATTTTATCTACGCCCAGAATCGGCATCGATTACGCCCGTGAGAAGGACCGGAAAGCGCCGTGGCGGTTCCTGATTCGTCCGGGAGCCGAAACACAACGGTTGTAAACCGCGAATGTCCGCAACGCAGTACGGCACGGAAAGATCAGCCAGTCTCTCCGCCGGAAGAATCCGTTTTGGCCTCGGAAGAGAGATCCAGAAACAATTTCCAGCTGGCCAGGAAAAAGGAGGCGACCACCGGCCCCAGGACGAAGCCGGAAAATCCGAAAACAGCGATGCCGCCCAGGGTGGACAGAAAAATCAGCAGCGGATGCATCTGGATGTCCTTGCCCAGCAAAATCGGACGGAGCAGGTTGTCCACGGAACTGATCACCACGACGCCGAAGAAAAGGATGGCGATTCCCTGCCAGACATGCCCCATCGCGAGCATGATGATGCCCGCGGGCGCCCAGATGATCGCGTTGCCGATGGCGGGCACAATGGACAATCCGACCATCAGCACGCCCCAGATCAGCGGATTGCTGATTCCCGTGAAATAAAAAACCAGCCCGCCCAAAAGCCCCTGAATGCCGCCGATGACAAAAGTGAATTTCAGCGCGGCCTTCGACGTGACGAGAAATTCGGACGTAAAGGTATGGATATGGGTTTCATTCACCGGCAGATGGCGTACAATGCTTCCAAACAACTGCTTCCCGTCGCGGAAAAAATAAAACAGGCAGTAGAGCGCCACGGCGAATTTGACCAGGAAAACCACCGTATTCTGCGTAAACGCCGACAGATTCTTGACCAGAAATTCGGTAAAGGTTTTTAAAAGTTCGACGGATTTATCGGTGATGAATGCATGATCCAGTTGAAAACGCGCCAGCAGGGGATGGCTGCTGACGGACTGGAGGAAGCCGGTGATGGTTTGCATCCACGAACCGCCGTTTTGATTAATGGACTGGTAGAGATCAAGGGACTGCCCGACGAGCAGGCTGAAAATCAGCCCGACCGGAAGAATCATTGTAAGAAAGACCGCTGTAAGCGCCAGCCCCGCCGAGACATTCGGATTTTTAAACTTCCGCCGCAGCCACTCGTTGACGGGTTCAAAAATGGCCGCCAGCAAAACCGCCCAGAAGATTGCAAAGAAAAACGGCTTCAGGATCTCGCCCAGAAGCCAGGTCACCGCGCCCAGAACCAGAAAAAAGATCAACAGAGGGAAACCCGCCAGCAGTTTGTTGAACATCGGGAAGCGCCTCCTTTACCTCAGCGGATGCAGCCTGTTTCTCCTGCGGTAGATGCGCAGTTGGAGCTGCCTCCGGATCAGGATGGATTTGACGTGAATCAGCCGGTAACTGTAGCGGATATTTTTCCCCAGCCGCTCCGGATACGCCGCGACGGGCACATTCAGCTTCGACGTGCCGGCGGCCACTTTTCGAAACAGGTTGATCTCCTTGCCGATCACCCGGGCGCTTCCGTTTTTTATCGCATCCAGCATCGCTGGGCCCGTGGGTTCGCAGCAGGCATACGTTACGACCTTGCCCATATGATACAGGGAGTGGCCGTCGCTGCCGCCGGTGATCGCTTTTTTCAGGTAAAGCCCCAGCAGCGTGCAGCGCAAATTCCAGCGGTGAATATTTTCGGCGTTGATCACTTCCACGCCGTCTGCGGCGTCGAGCAGGCGCTCCAGCCGGGCCTGCTCGAAATTCAGGTTGCAGATTCCCGTGTAGGCCACACAGTAGGGGTGCGGGAAAATCGTTACGGAGGGAAAAAGCTTTGCCGAGTGGACGATCTCTTCCATGGAGAGCCTTGTGGAACTCATGATCTCCCGACCCAGAAAAGGCTGAATATATTTCGTATAAAACTTTTTCAAATGCCGGCTTTCATAAAAATACACCAGGATGTGCGTGCCCTCCCGGGAGGTGATTTCAATGCCGGGAATGCTCGGCACATCGCGGTACTGGGCTATTTCCAGGGCGCTTTCGATGTCATTATGATCGGTGATCGCAACCCCAACGCCCAGGATCCGCGCCCGGTGAGCGATGGCCCGCACACTGTCGCGGCCGTCGGTGCGGCAGGTATGAAAATGCATATCGAACACCGCATGATCTTTGCGCAAAAGCGCAAGATCCGGTTTTTCAAAAAGAATTCTTTCGTCGTTCATCGTCATTTCACCGGTTTTCGTTGTCCGCGGAGTTGTTTAGCACAGATCCCCGGGAATCACAAACGCGTCTGCGCCATGTCCTGTCGCATCTCCTCCCGGCGCATTTGCGGGAAGACCCCGCCTGTGGTATGCTGAAGACCATGAAACCGCAACATCCGCAAGGCGACCTGACCTTATTCTTACAGGCCCTGAACTTTTCAGCAGGAAAGCACCGCGACCAGCGGAGAAAGGATTCGGCCGCGTCGCCGTACATCAACCATCCGATCGAAGTCGCCTGTCTGTTATGGACGGTAGGCGGCGTTCATGACGAAGCCGCGATTCTGGCCGCGATTCTCCACGACACGATTGAAGACACGGACACCACGCCGGAAGAAATCCGCACCCGCTTCGGCGACGACGTGCTCGGTCTGGTGCTGGAAATGAGCGACGACAAAAGCCTGCCCAAACAGGAAAGAAAACGCAAACAGATTGTCCACTCCCCCCGGTTGTCGCTGCGCGCCAAACAGATCAAGCTGGCCGATAAAATCTGCAACGTTCACGATATCGCTTTTTCCCCGCCGGAAGGCTGGCCGCTTGCGAGGAGAATCGACTACCTGCAATGGGCCCGGGAGGTCATCGACGGCCTGCGGGGCGCCAATGCATTGCTGGAAGAGCGCTTCGATGAAACGCTGGTGTTGGCCCGGCAAAAGCTGGCCTCGGAAAGCGATGGCAGCCCGTAATCACTTCACCGTCATCCCGACCACCCGGTAGTTGAATTCATAGTTGAGCGCTCCGCTCCAATCCTGTGCGAAGACGCTCTTGTAGCGGGTGCCGTAAACCGGCCCGACCGGCTTGCCGTAGGTATAAAACCAGTTCATAATCGGCGTGCCCGAAAATCCCAGAGCGATCCAGTAGGCGCCGGGCATCAAAACCGGCCTTTCCTTGTCGCTGAATTTGAAATCCACCCAGCGATAACCGGGCTTGCCGGAAATATCCTCCAGGCTGATCATCTGCGTCGTGTGCAAAATATCCCCGGGCTTGCCGTCCTGATCCTTGAAAATATCGACCCAGATCCAGCCCTCGCCTCCGAATTTATGCAGCGCCAGCCCCACCTGATCGATCGTCACCGGTTTGGCCAATTCCACAACCTGGGCATACTGCGTCGCGTTGGTGGTCACGTATTCCGATGTTTCCACCAGAAAGTTTCTCGACATTTCAAAGGAATCCTTGCCTTTGGCTTTGGTTTCGCGGGGAAACGCAAAATCCACATTTTCCGGATATTCCAGATTGCCGAAAACGAAAGGCATCTTGTA
Organism: Smithella sp.; assembly: GCA_012797505.1. GTDB lineage: Bacteria > Desulfobacterota > Syntrophia > Syntrophales > Smithellaceae > UBA8904. The sequence continues at coordinate 12,267 of JAAZOZ010000235.1, forward strand.
CTCCCAGGCCTTTGGAGGCTTCACCGGGGGCACAGGCTTGGGCGGTTCAGGCACAGGCTTGGGCGGTTCAGGCGCAGGCACCGGCGGAACGGGTATGGGGGGCGCCGGAACAGGAGGTGTGGGAACCGGCGGGGCCGGTACCGGCGGTACAGGTGCAGGAGGAGTCGGTTTGGGCGGTTCAGGCGCGGGAACCGGCGGCGCGGGCACGGGGGGCGCCGGAACCGGAGGTGCGGGAACCGGCGGGGCCGGTACCGGCGGCGCGGGAGTTGGTTCGGGCGCGGCAGGAACCTCCAGACGGGCCAGAACATCAGGACCCAAGAGCAGATTCTTCGGGCCGTGCGCCTGACGCTGCGCCGTTACCTTGGTGGCATCGGAAAGGAAATTTCCGCCGATGGTTTCCTGCAGCGTCGGTTTGCTGCGCGCCCCGGCGCTCTGGGCCCAGCGGACCAGGCCGTCATTCTTTGTTTCGTTGTTGTCCACGCCGACTTCGATGCGCACAAAACGGTTGGAAATGAAAAACTGCATATTCTGCGGATCATAGGGAATCCATCCCAGATCGGGGTACCAGACTTCCACCCAGGAGTGCCTGCCCTGCCCCATCTTAAAGGTCAGTGTGCCTTTTTCCCAGGACACGTTAAACGGCTGGTTCATCGTGACGCCGTTGACAATCCGCACCGGCACCCCCGCATTGCGCAGGAGGGCCGCGGTCAGATGGGAATAGTTCTGGCAGTTGCCCCTGCCGGTGCGGAGCGCGTAGAGCGCATCGTACTGCGGCGGGGGGTTTACGTAACGGACATGGTCCACCACGTAGCTCACCACTTTCTGTACGGCTTCAAACTGCGTTTTCGACCCGCGGGTGAGTTTCTGCGAAAGTTCCCCAATGGCCGGATCATTGGTCTGCACCTGCTCCGAGGCCTGCAGATAGTCCTTCAAATTGCCGGGGACGGACGCGAGCGGAAAAGGCGCGACAGAGTCAATCGCTTTCAGACCGGTGCTCGTTTGCGCGTCAAACGACACCACCGCGTCAATGCTTTTCGGAACATCGGTCCAGGTTGCCTGAATGGTTTTATTGCCGCGGGCGTCCTTGAGCGTTTTTTTCTCCTGGGCGTCGGGGGTAAACGTTATTTTGAAATTGGTGATTTTCTGGCTGTAGGTGGGAGAATCAAAACTGGACGGCTCGACAAAACTCATGACCAATTTTCTCATCGAATCGCCCGCCACGATCTGGTGCTGCAATTCGTAGTGGATCGTCGAGTCCATCTCCCCCATGACCGTAAAGTTCTCGGCCGAAGCCGGCAAAGCGGCAAACAACAGCGATGCGATCAGTGCGGCTTTCAGACTTTTGAGCATAGCAGGTCTCCCCCGTCGGATATTTAAACGGCTCCATCATAAATGAGGTGCGCCGGGAATGTCAATAAAAACAAAATGTTCTTTTCTTTATTGA
>JAAZOZ010000236.1 GCA_012797505.1 Smithella sp.
AAAATGTCATTTCGAGGAGCGTTAGCCTACGCCTGATGTCACTTCGAAGGAGCGAAGCGACTGAGAAATCTAAAGATCCCTCATTGCATTCGGGACATGGATTTCTCCCTTCGGTCGAAATGACACAAGGGGGGTCGAAATGACATTTTTCAAATGTCTCCCTTCCACTATTTTCCCTTTTCCCTCGCCACTTTCCAAAATTCTCTCGGGGTTACAATACGCGTGTTCCCGTACTTGCTTAAATCCAGGAGATCCTTATCACCCGTGATGATGTAATCCGCCGATGCATGCTGCGCGAGGCCCAGGACATGAAGATCATTCTTGTCTCTGCACGCCGATGCCTTCACATCATCAACCGCGGAAACAGAACAATTCGCCCTCAAATAGGAAATGATCGCCTCACAATGAGCAACGGGAAGTTTGATTTTGTCATTTAAATGATTGGAGGTTTCCTGAAGAATCGATTCGCTCAGCACCACATCAAATCGGTCAAGGCACAATTCAAAAACCGCGCTGCAAAGTCCGCGTGCGGCAAAAGCTGCAATGATTACGTTGGCATCCAGAATAATCTTCATGAGATTATTCCGAAAACATCCTCATCCGATAATATTCCCTGCGCCTCGGCGAACGGCAGGGCAACATTCCTCAACTGCCGAAAACGATGGATGGCCAGATACCGTTTCAAGGAATCGCGCACGATATCGCTTGCGGGTTTATTCTCACTTCTGCTCAATTCCTGCAGATCTTTCCGTAAATCATCCGGAATTCTTATCGTGAGAGTTTGATTCATGACCGGCCTCCTTGTGTGTTACAACGTAGCACCGCTGCGGCAAATAATCAATGAAAACTTTTAAAACAGGCGGTACCGCAGGTAGGGAACGGTTTGAGAGCTTTGAAAAATGTCATTTCGAGGAGCGTGAGCGACGAGAAATCTTAAGGATGGCCGTTTGTTCAAGATTTCTCCCTTCGGTCGAAATGACAAAAACGGCCGTTATTCAAAGCTCTCGGTTTGAAACCGTTCCCTACAAACATTCACCTTGCTCATGGTTCATGGTATGGACTGTTCCCCGAACAGTCCGAAAAGCGGCGCGTTCGGGGACCGCGCCCTACAACCATCCATCTTGCTTCTTGTCAGCCAAGCCCATCGAGTGGTGAGCCTGTCGAACCATGACACCGTAAGGAACGGTCGCGACCGTTCCCTACACTATCGCCGATTGTCTTTCTATAGTTCCACCTGCTGTAAGTATTCCGAAAATAAAACAATCTTTTTGCTGTCGGATGGTTGAAACAAAAACGGCTCAACGTCTTTTGCCAGGTCTTTCAGATTTAAAGTTTTCACATACTCAAGCATTTTATTTTTCAGCGCGCCCGCATCGGCCGGACCAACTTTTTGTTTCAAATATTCATAATCAGGCTTGGTTTTTTGCAGCAGAAAGATTACATCATAAAAATCGCGGCCCTTAGCCCTTTTGCGACTGAGTAACGCACAAATCTTCTGTGACAGCAATATGTCGGGCGGGGTGACAAAAATCTGTGTAAAAATATCAAATTTATTAAGAAACACTTTATCCGGCTTGTAGGAATATTCATGCGGCTCCGTATCCACCTGGATCAGGATTTTCTCATCTTTTAAATTCGACATGGCGTTATCAAACAGAACTTGCGGAAGCTTGACATAGCATCTAAAAGCGCTTTTCATGACAGCGCGAATTTCCACATCGTATCCTTCTTTCTGAAGGCCGTTTTGGATTTCCTTTGTCAGTCGCATAAAATCATTTTCGCTGAGTTTGAAATTGTCAAAATCAAGATCTTCCGAAAAACGATTATTTTCATGAACGATTCTCAATGCCGTGCCGCCGAGGAAAGACAGCCTGTGGGCGAGCCCGGAATTGAAAATGATTTCCAGAATTTTGTATTGCAGGTATTCGCGCAGGATATTTCTTTTAAAACCGCGCAGGCGTTCAGGATAGGCTTGTTCGATCTGACGGATGCTAATCATTGTCTATATAATTTAAAAACCTGTTGAACCTTTTCTCCAGCCTCTTATTGCCAAAAGAGACAAGATAACCTCGGAGTTTATCCCGATCCGTCAGCTCTTTAAATTCCGCGCCATTAAAACGCAAGCCGGCAAAGTCCTTTTCCGCGTTCAGATTTGCGTTCAAATAGAAATAATCCAGAATTGCCTTTTCCGGCTCCGCAATTTTAAAGTTGCGGCCGTCATAGCTTGCCAGTTTATACCCGAACAACAGTTGCGGCTTGACGTGACGATATATAAATTCGCCAAAATCCGTTTTAAAATGGTTTGTTTTGCGGGAAGCGACCGACGTGATGCCGTAAACAGCTTCCGGAATCAGATTGTAATGAGAAAGAGCCATTTCCAGCGACACATAGGATGGCGTATAAATTTTATTGGCCATCAGGAAAAGAACCGATTCATTGATCTCAAGATCGGAAAAAACATAATGCCCTCTCCGTATCATCTTGAGATAACCTTTTGCCTGCCATTCACTTAGGCGGCGCAGGTCAAAACCGGCGTCGATTTTGCGGATGTCGCTTAAATTAAACGCTGCAAAATCTCTTAATTTTTCACGAAACGACAGATAATTCATTGCATATATTTCCGTTTTTTGTGAATAATAACATAATACGGAATCATGATGACGTATTTTGAGCAAATATCAAGTTGATTTTGGAGAGCGTTGCACAAACCGAGAGCTTTGAATAACTGTCGTTTTTGTCATTCCGGCGCGTTCGGGGACCGCGCCCTACAACCATTGCACCATCCACCATCTTGTCAGCCCGAGCTTGTCGAGGGCCACCATCCACTATTTTTTATTCACCCCCCGATACGCCTGCACAAACCTCCCCACCATCACCCCGGCGTCCTTCCGGATCACGTTCAGCGTCCCGATGTTGGCCTGGCCTGTGATATTCAGCGACCACGTCACCGCCAGCGTTTTCATCTGCGGATTCGCGTCCAGCGTCGCCATCTGCCGCAGTTCCACCTTGATGTCATAGGCATACCAGTACTTTTCCGTCTCATGCGTATTGATGCTGACATACAGAAGCGGCCGCCCGGGCGTTTTCATCCATTCGTCGCCCGCAAGAACGCGGATGCCGTTGCCGCGCAGGAGAGCCTCCGTATCCTGCTGAATCTGCGCCTTGCTCAAACCCGACTTCGCCGCGTACTTCATCACACTGGGCTGAAGGTCTTCCACAATCACCGACACCCCCTGAAGCCCCGCCAGTGTCGCCCGGCTGACATCCGAATCCTCGGCCCGTGCCGACCCCGCCAAAAAAGCAAGAAAGAAAAAGATCGCCGCCAGCGTTAAAAATAATTTCTGTTTCATTATTTTTCTCTCCTATTTAATTAGGGACAGCGCCCTATTTATTTACTCGTCGCTTTTCCCATCCACCATCCACTAAAAATAGGGCGCTGTCCCTAATTTTTCAAAAAGGCGTCCGCTCCCGCGTCCAGTGCCGCGGCAATCTGAACAGCATCCACTGTTTTAAGATGCGGATATTTTCCACGAAGAACACCCGCGCTTTCGCCGATGATTTCCGTGATCGGGAGCAAAGTCAGATTCTGCCCTTTTTTAAGATAAGCTTTGAATTTTTCTATCAGCGCATCATTCTTGGTCTCTACCGGTTTCGGCAGGACTTCTGAAAGAGTCAAAACGGATGTAAAGGCATGAATCCTATTTTCATTCATTAATTCAACAACTTGTTTAACCAAAGGACCGAACGTGTGATGAGCCTCGATAAAATAGATAACAGGCGCCGTATCCAGGAAAACCGTTTGAATTTCCTCAAGCGCTTTGGATATGGTCATATCCGGTCTTCCCTTGCCCGGTTCACATAATCCTGGGCATCCTCTCCCCATATCCCCTTTCCCGTTCCATAAAGATCATTCCAATTCAGGGTTGCGCCCTCTTTTGACTGAACAGAACGAACCCGTCTGGCAATGCGCTCAATCAAATGAATCTGCTCGGACACAGGCAAATCCATGATTTGGCTTTCTATCTTCTCTAAATTATTTGCGGACCTCATAAAACCCACCTCATATGCTCCCGAAAAAATGTATTTTCATGGCTTCAATATTGGTCTTGCGAAGCTGAAAAGTCAATCAATTTTAATAATTAGGGACAGCGCCCTATTATTTTTCCTCTTTTTTCCTGGGGCGGCCGCGAGGAGAGGCTGTCAATCGCCGATTGAGAAGGCCTTCCATTCTCTTGACAAAATCTTCATTACCGCAGGGGCGGCCAATCTTTGTCGCCTTGATAACGCTGTCGGCAGCCTCCCGATCCTGATCTTCCCCGAGGTATTTAGCCCAGTCCTGCACCGTGTCACGCAGAAAGCAATGACCCGACAGGAGCGGATCGCGAGCCCCCGTCAGATGCGCTTTCGCGCTGCACCAGGGATAGTCTTGCGCAGCCGGAACGAGGCCGCTCCTCACCGGGTTCATCTCCACATACCGAACCGCCGCGTAAAGGTGCCGCTCATCGAGGGCGCATGAAAAAAAACGGCCCTGCCACAGGTGGCCCGT
>JAAZOZ010000237.1 GCA_012797505.1 Smithella sp.
GATCATCTCCTATGCCGGCCAGAATATTTCAGACGAGGAAGTGGAGGACATCCTGGGGCTTTCCGACCGCAAGTATCTGTACCGCCTGTCCGAAGCGGTTTTGGCCCGCAACGCCTCGGATTGTTTGATGATTCTGGAAGAAGCCTACCTGGCGGGCGTCGATATGAAGCACTTCTATGCGATGCTTTTGAAGCATTTCCGCAATTTGCTTCTGGTCAAAATTGCCGCGGACGGAAGTTCGTCTTTTGACATTGCGCCGGAACAGGTGGAAAAGCTGAAAATTCAAACGAATAACACGACTCGTGAAACGCTGCAGCGCTATCTGGAGATTTTGCTCGATGAGGCCGACAATCTGCGCCGCAGCCAGGAAGTGCGGATGAAAATCGAGGCCGTTCTGGTTCGGATGGCCTATCTGGCGCCGGTTCTGCCCGTGGGAGAAATTCTGGCGACCCTGGAGTCGCTGGAACAGAAGATCAGGGCGGGTTCGCCGGCTGCGCAGGGCGGAACGGACGCGGGGCCGGTTGCGGCAAAGCAGCCGTCGGAATACCCGCAGACGGGCGGCGCCGAGGACGATTCCGGTTCGACCCCGCAAAAGGTTGCGGAGACGGAGGCGCGCCGGCCTGCCGAAAGATTCGGGCCGGAGGATGATCTGAAAAAATTTGTCAAAAAAGAGAATCCGCGGCTGGGGGCGAAAATTGATGCCGCGGAAGTGCTGCAGCTCGAAAACGGCTGCCTGACGCTTGGTTTCCCCCAGGGCTATATTTTTCTCGATAATCTTTTGGAAAAACAGCAGAAAGAAGAATTGGAAAGAATCGCAGGGTTGTATTATTCACAAAAAGTTTCTTTGAAGATTATCACCATCGAGGCGCCGAAGGCCAACAGCAACGGCAACGGGCGAAGCGCAAGGCCGAACAACCTTGCCGACCTCAAGCGCGAGGCTGTGAATTCTCCGCATTTTCAAAAGATTCTCGCCGAATTTGACGGCGCGGAGCTGGTGGAAATCAAACCGATTACGGATAAAAACAACAGGGGGTAGCAAAGTGCACAATATCGGCAACATCATGAAGCAGGCCAAGAAGATGCAGGAAAAGATGGCCCGTCTCCAGCAGGAGCTTGAAACGAGAACCGTGGAAGCGCAGTCGGGCGGCGGCATGGTGCGGGTTCTGGTCAACGGCAAATTTGAGATTGTATCGCTCACGATTGAAAAAGACGTGGTCAATCCGGAAGACATCGATATGCTTCAGGATCTGATTGCCGCGGCCGTGAATGAAGGCATCCGCAAGTCACAGGAAATGGCCCAGTCGGAGATGTCCAAGATAACGGGCGGCCTGTCCATTCCAGGATTGGGCGGTCTGTAAATCATCCTATGAAATCTTACGCGCAACCCATTAAACGCCTGATTGCGGAGCTGGCCAAGCTTCCGGGCATCGGAGAGAAGACGGCGGCCCGGCTGGCGAATTATATTTTGCGGGCCACCCCCGAAGACGTGGAAAAGCTGGCGGAAAGCTTAGTCGAGGTCAAACGCAAAATCCATCTTTGCCGGATATGCCTCAATCCCACAGAGGAAGACCCGTGTCATATCTGTGGAGATCCTTCCCGGGACAGCCGGGTGATCTGCGTGGTGGAAGAACCGGATGCGCTGGCCGCCATCGAGGAAAGCGGCGTTTTCCACGGAACGTACCATGTTCTACACGGCGCGCTGGCGCCGCTCGACGGCATCGGGCCGGAAAATCTGCGTCTCGGCGAACTGCGGAGAAGAGTTCAGGAAGGGCCGATCGAAGAGCTGATTCTGGCCACCAATCCGAATGTTCACGGCGAGGCCACGGCGCTTCTGATCATGCGGATGTTCAAAGACAGCGGCATGAAAATCACCCGCATCGCCATGGGCGTGCCGATGGGCGGGGATTTGAAATACGTCGATAAGATGACGATATCGAAGTCGCTGCAGTTTCGTCACGGCATGTAGCATGACGCCTGAAAACAGTCATATTATGAATAGGATCAACAAAAAAAGCATGCGGCGGATCAACGCAAGGAAAATCACCAAAGCCGTGAAGACGTTGTTCATTGAAGCCAACACCGTTTTGGGAAAAGACGTGATGGAAGCGCTGCAAAAGGCGCTCTCCACGGAAGAGTCGGACACCGGCAGGCAGGTGTTGCAGAAAATGATCGAGAACGCGGATATCGCCCGGCGTGAGAAAATCCCCATCTGCCAGGATACGGGACTCGCGGTTGTTTTTGTGGAGCTGGGGCAGGATGTGCGCGTAACCGGCGGACCGTTGCAAGAGGCGATTGAAGAAGGCGTGCGGCAGGCATATCAGGACGGCTATTTGCGCAAATCCGTCTGCGACCCGCTCACGAGAGCCAACACCAACGACAACGCACCGTCTATCCTTCATATGGATATCGTGCCCGGCAATCAATTGCGAATCATTGCCATGCCCAAAGGCGGCGGCAGTGAAAATATGAGCGCGGCCCGGATGCTGACGCCCGCCGCGGGAATCGAAGGCATCAAGAAATTTGTTCTGGAAACGGTGGAGGCTGCCGGCGCCAACCCCTGCCCGCCGATCATTGTCGGCGTCGGGATCGGCGGATCGCTGGAGCAGGCCTGCATTCTGGCGAAAAAAGCGCTCTTAAGGCCGTTGGATGGCGAACATAACAAGGATGAGCGTCTGGCGCGGATGGAAGACGAACTTCTGAAGCGGATCAACGCCCTGGGAATCGGTCCCGGGGGGCTGGGTGGCAGGGTGACGGCCCTGGCCGTTTCCGCCGAGATGATGCCCTGCCATATCGCTTCTCTTCCCGTGGCCGTCAATCTCCAGTGCCATGTCGCCCGTCACAAAGAAGTAATCATTTAAGCAGGAACAGAGGTGGATGATGTGGATATTGCAGGGACTGCTCCCTGAACAGTCCGAAGCGCGGCTCTGTAATGTCCTTGCGAGTTCACAAGCTGAGAAACGACCATATTTTCAATGCTGTTTGAACCTGATCTTGACTTATCATAATTGATAGGTTATTAAAACTAATAATGTGGCATATCAAAGAGCATCGCGACATGGAAAAAACATGCCGAAAGCTGCCCGCCGCGGTTGTTAAGAAATACGAACTGTGGAAGGATATTATATTTCGCCATGGGCCGGAAAAATTGAGGGAGTTTCCGGGGTTTCATGACGAAAAACTGACGGGGAAATGCGAGGGGCAGCGTTCATCGCGTTTGAGTTTGAAGTACAGGGTAATTTATACGGTGGAGAAGGAAGTTGTGACGGTTCTTGTGTTGGATATTACGCCTCACGAATATTGAAAATGAGGGATAACAGCACCCGATACATTAAACTGGATTGCCCAATGGAGTTGGGCAATAACAAAGAATGATTCATGAATTTATCTCGGTGCCAGAGTTGGGAGGCTTTATGAAAACGGGTAAAAAAAACGAATTTGTTCCGGCAAAACCGCACGCACAGGTTACAACCGGCGAAGTCATTCGTATGCTTCGTGAATTAAAAGGCTGGACCCAGTCGGA
>JAAZOZ010000238.1 GCA_012797505.1 Smithella sp.
CGTTGTTGCCGATGGCCGGTTTCTTTCCGCATACTTCGCAAATCCGAGACATGATCAAACTCCTTTAAAAAAGTGCGTCGTTACTAAGCCAGAATGCTTTATTTTGCAAGTTATTTTTTATTCCTCACCGCCTTCAGTCTTTGGCCTTCAGTCTATGAAACTTATTTTTTCATTTCCGCGGGCTGCCCGGTTGCCTCCAGCACCCGAAACCAGAGGTTGCCGTCCGGATCGATCTGCCTTCCGGAAATGGCGGCGCTAAGCGGCAGATGGACGTATTCATCCTTTCTCAACGCTACGAGCAGGCCGGTTTTCCCTGCCATGGCGGCGTGAACGGAGTACTGCCCAAGGGAACTGCAGTACAGACTGTCCGAGGAGTTGGCCGGCACGGAACGGATCAGGTAACTGGGTTCGATGTATTTCAAGTTGATTTCCATGTTGATGCGGTGGAAATAGACATCGATGGCGTTTTTCAGAAACAGCCCGATATCGTGGAGCCGGACATTGCCGGAGGGGTCCGTTTTTTTCTCTTGCCCGTCCTGCTTCATCAATTCCTGACCCGCGCCTTCCGCCACCAGAATCACCGCGTGTCCGCTGGCTTTCAGTCGGTTTTCCAGAGTTTTGAGGAATCCCTTCTCGCCGTCGAGTTCGAAGGGCACTTCGGGAATCAGCACAAAGTTGGCGTCTCCCTGGGCGAGAGCCGCCGTGGCGGTAATGTAGCCGGACAATCTTCCCATGATTTTGACCAGACCGATGCCGTTGTAGGCGCCCTTGGCCTCCACATGCGCGCTGCCGACGGCTTCCACGGTTTTGGCGATGGCGGTGTCAAAGCCGAAAGATTTTTCGATCAGGTTAAGATCGTTGTCGATGGTCTTGGGGATGCCGATGACAGCGATCTGTTTTTTCCGGGAATGGATTTCCGTCGCGATTTTTTCCGCGGCCCGCATGGTGCCGTCGCCGCCCACGCAAAAGAGGATGTCGATTTTCAGAAGCTCCAGGTAGTCCACCATGACCTTCACATCCTGCGGCCCGCGCGACGAGGACAGGATGCTGCCGCCGATATGCGTGATGTCCTTGACGTAGTCGGGCGTGAGCTGGATCGGTATCTTGCCGTATTCCGGATTCAATCCGCGCAGTCCGTATTTGATTCCCAGAACATTTTTTACGCCGTAGCGGTAGAACAGCGTCATCGTCACCGAACGGATGACGTCGTTGATGCCGGGGCAGAGGCCTCCGCACGTAACAATGGCCGCCTTGGTCTTTGCGGGATCGAAAAAAATCTTTTTCCGGGGGCCCGCAGGCTCCAGAGACAGAGGCTTTCCGGCGGCGTCTTTCATGGCGTCGTAATCGTCCAGGCGCGTGTTGAATAATATCCGGTTTTCGTCGGACACAAATCCGCTGATGTTGATCGGAGAGTCAATCGTACAGGGGCCCAGACAGGCGATTGAGAAATCATGTTCCATTGGAAAATTTCCTTTCCTCGATGACTTGCATGGCCGCGTTTTTCCCGGAGAGCAACTCCGCGTCAAAACCGGCGTCCGTCAGCAGCGACGCCCCGGTTAAAAATACGTTCTTCAATCTTGTCCGATCGCTCTTGGCCGCAAAAGACGTAAAAAAAGCATTGCGCACCTTGTATTTCGGCGAGAGAACTTTTCGGTAATTCAACGAAAGTTCGATGGATTTGTCAAGATCGTAAAGCTCGATGCCGTCTTTCAAGAAGGGGAAAAAACCGTCGAGCCGCTCCATGATGGATGCGGCTTCCTGCCGCAGGGCCTCTCCGGTCCAGACGTCGTCTTCGGCAGGCAGGTAAACCGTGGCCGTCACGAAATTTTTTGCCTGGAACAGGGGCTTTTCTTTTTCGGGCAGACCCGTTTCCAGGAGAATTACGTTATGGTCGTAGAGATCTTTATGGACATCCGTGACAACGGCAATGTGCCGGGCCATTTGTTCGGGCAGAGATTTTTCGGCAACCCCCAGAAAAAGAGTGAACGGATAGCCGACAATCCTTGCCGGACGGAGTCTCTCCGAAAAAATGACGTGGCTGCGGTTTGCCTCCAAGAGGGACAATGCATCCGATTTCGTGCTGACAATCCAATGACGGCCGGTGGCTTGAAACAGGGAGCCGTCCGGAGCTTTCACCTCCAGCGTGATCGTATTGTGCCTGGCAACGGACGTGATGGAATGCCCGCTCAGATACAGACCGCCGCCTTCTTCCAGGGTTCGGATCATCGCATTGAACAAAAACTGCTTTCCCTGCGGGAAATAGGCGACGCCGCGCAGCGGCGCGCTGTATTGAAAAGCGGAGGCAAAGGAAAACAAATCGTCCGTGTTGAGCGAAAGCAACGCCTGCTGCGCTTCCCACACTTTTTCCAGCGGCGCGTCTTGGGACAGCATTCTGTCAAACCGGGCGGCGGCGAATTTGTACTGCAGCAGGAAGGGGAAAATTTTCAGGTAGGAGACGTATTCCTTCAGGGTTTGCGGCTGGATCCGGGGATGTTCGGCAATCCAGTCCTGAAAAACGGAAGAAGCCTCCCTTGCGCTTCCGTAGAAATCGCGGAGTTCCGCCTCCCGGTCCGGAAATTCCCAGGCCAATTCGGAGAGAAGCGAGTCGGGATCTGAAGAGAAATCAATCCGGTGGCCGGGAAGAAGCACCTGATACGCCGGGCTGACGGCGGTCGGATGCGTTTCGGGAATTTCAACGCCCAGTTCGGCAAGCACGGAAAAGCCGGGCTGACCGGAAGCCAGACCGGTCATCGGCGCGGAATCCAGATTGAAAACAAAGTCGCCGATGATCTGCAGCCCTCCGAGTCCGCTCTGGGCAACCAAAAGCGTCTTCAGGCCCTGGCGGCTTGCGTAGGCGGCGGCAACGTGGGAGGCGAGATCATCGCCTGTCACCA
>JAAZOZ010000239.1 GCA_012797505.1 Smithella sp.
ACAAGCTCAGGGTGAAAACATTGGTGTCATGGTGAGCCGGTCCAACCATGACGATTTACTTCGTTTGCTTGACGGCGCTCATGGCGGTGGCGATCAGCGAGGAGATGTCACCGAAGTTGGCCGGCAGAATGAGCGTATTTCCCTGCTTGGCCAGATGGCCGAACTGCTCGACCAGTTTTTCCGCAACGCGCAGCTGCACCGCCTCCATGCCGCCCTCGGTCTGTACCGCGCCGGCCACCGCCTTCAGACCGTCCGCCGTGGCGGAGGCGATCGCGCGGATGGCTTCCGCCTGGCCGGTCGCCTCATTGATCTGCTTCTGGCGCACGGCTTCCGATTCCAGCACGACTTTCTGTTTCTGGCCCTCGGCCACATTGACGGCCGACTGCTTCTCGCCTTCCGACTGCAGAATCACCGCGCGCTTTTCCCGTTCGGCCTGCATCTGTTTTTCCATGGCATTCAGCACGTTTTCCGGAGGCCGGATGTTTTTGATTTCGTAGCGCAGGATTTTCACGCCCCAGGTCCGGGAGGCGTCATTGATGGCGGAGACGATGGCGGAATTGATGGTGGTTCGCTCTTCAAACGTTTTATCCAGATCGATCTTGCCGACTTCGCTGCGCATGGTGGTCTGCGCCAGCTGCACGATGGAAAACACGTAATTGCTGATCCCGTACGAGGCCATTTGCGGATCGAAGACCTGAATGAAGATCACGCCGTCCACGCCAACCTGGACATTGTCGCGCGTGATGCAGATCTGCTCCGGGATGTCGAGAGCCTGCTCTTTGAGCGTATGCACATAAGCTTTGCGGTCCACGAAGGGGATGATGTAACTGATGCCCGCATGAAGCACCCGGTTAAATTTCCCCAGCCGCTCGATGACGTAGGCGCTCTGCTGCGGAATAATGCAAACGCCCTTGACGATGAAAACCACGGCCAAGAGCGCCATAACAATCAGGACAACTTCCATGATTCTTCCCTCCTTTTGTTTATGCTGCGGGTTTGACTTTGACGCGGATGCCCTCGACGGCTTCAATCTGCACGACCGCGCCTTCCGGTATCGTTTCGGCCGCGTCGGAAAAGGCGATCCAGACCGAGCCCCGGTACTGAATCGTTCCCTCGCCGCCCGGGGGAATAGCCCCGACGACGGGAACTCTTTGCCCCGCGTAATCCGGCGGAGCGTCGGCCTGGCCCGCGAAGAGTTTCCGGGCGGTTTTTCGAAGCAGCGCCATCAGCAGGAGGGATGAAACCGTAAAGACGATCAACTGGCTGCTGAAGGAAGGCGTGAGTCCCAGCCAGGCGGTAAGCGCGACGACGAGCGCACCCAGGCCGATGAAGCAGAGAATGAAGCTCACGGCCATCAGCTCCGCGATGAGGAGCACGAGCCCGACGACCGCCCAGACCAGCGCGGGAGAAAATGACCAATCCATCATGACGGCAAGCCTTTCTGTTTATTGAAGTATAGAAAGAACGGGGATTGTAGTCAAGCCATTTTAGAAATGTCCAATTTTTGCCAAAGTGAAAATGTCCGCTTGCCATCTGCCCACGCGGGAAGTATTGCGCCGGACGAAGCGGCCTCCGGGTTGACTAACGTCCGGCCTTGTGTTAACGGTTCATGCCCTGTTCACAATAAAACTTCGAGGGAAAAATATGACCCCATCAAGCGCGGACATTATCATTCGCCGTGTGAGAGCCGAAGGCCGTCGGTCCCTGACGGAAATGGAATCCAAAAAACTGATTGCATCTTATGGAGTTCCCGTTGCGCGCGACCGGATGGCCGCAAGCGAGCGGGAAGCGGTTTTGCAGGCGCAAAAGACAGGCTATCCGGTGGTCGTCAAGGGGCACGGCGCGAAGCTTCAGCATAAAACCGAACGCGGCCTGGTCAAAGCCAACCTGAAATCCGCAAAAGAAGTGCGGGAAGCGTTCCGCGCCATTCGGGCGTCCGCGGGCGCCGACGGGGAGGGGTGCATCGTTTCTCCGCAGATCGCGGGCAGCCGTGAATGGGTTGCCGGGTTAATCCGGGACGTCCAGTTCGGGCCGGTGGTGATGTTCGGCCTCGGCGGCATTTTTACCGAAGCGCTGGCCGACACGGCTTTTCGCATTGCTCCACTGGACCGGCAAGAGGCCAGACGGATGATCGGGGAAATATCGTCCCGCAAGCTGCTTGGGAATTTTCGCGGCGAGGCCCCCGTCGATGCCGATCAACTGGCCGATGTTTTGCTGGGCCTGTCGAGGCTTGGCCTTGAACGGCCGGACATCCGGGAGGGGGACGTCAATCCGCTGATCACAACTCCGAAGGGGAATGTCGTGGCGGTGGATGCGCTGGTGATTCTGGATGAAAATCCCATGGCTTCAGCCTCGCCTGTCTCTGAAAAGGGAAAGAGAAAAAGGCAGGCGGACATCCGCGCCGCGCTCGACAAAATGGCGAACGCCAAATCCGTTGCCGTGGTCGGCGCCACCCGTCCGGACGCAAGCGGATTTGCGGGGATGTTCGGCTGCATGAGAAATTTCGGTTACCGGGGAAGACTCTACCCCGTCAATCCCAGGCTTCAGGACATTGACGGAATCAAAGCCTACCCGAACCTGGCGTCGCT
>JAAZOZ010000240.1 GCA_012797505.1 Smithella sp.
CCCGCGTCTTGCTCCCATCACATTGCCGGAATGGCACGTATCCACAAACAGAATCGCCTTCCCCGCCAGCGACGCCATCGTGTTTTTGATGTCGGAAAAAGCCACGCCCGTTCTTTTCAGCTTTTCCGGATTGGCGTTCACCGGCAGATAATAGTAAATCCCCGCCGGGTCGTTGACACCGTGGCCGGCCAGAAACACCATCGCAATATCCTTGCTGGTCGTCTCCTTTTGCAGCCAGTCCAGTCCGTCCATGATGTCATCGCGTGTGGCCTGTTTATCGGTTAAAATCCGCGCGGTCACCTCGCGGTAAAGGCCGCCCTTCTGACCTGTCAGCGCCCGGGCAAAGTCGCGGGCATCCTTGGCGGCAAAACCAAGCTGCAAATCCGCTTCTTCATAGGCGCTGACCCCCACGGCCAGAACGTAAAGTTTCGGCTTGATGACAAACTCATCCTGCGTCGCCTTGCCTCGCCAATAGAGGCGAATTGTGGCCGGTTCGCTCGCGGCATTGCGGTTTTCCGCGATAACCGAGACTTCCGCATCCCGGGGCGGAATTGAAACCCTGATTTGCCTTGTATCTCCCGTGGGTTTGATAACCAGACCACGCTCCGTGGATACCGGCCGGCCATCCACCAGTGTCCGGATGGCCGTCACCGGCGCGTCTGACGGGCTGCGCAGGGAAACGGAAAGAGTCACCTCCGTTTGCGAGACAGCCGTGCCATCGGCAGGTGAGAGGATTGTCACTACCGGGGGCAGAATGCTGGCAATGGCCTGTTCTGTCCTTCTGCGGCCTGATTCTTCATTGGCCAGACGCAGCGCTTCCTGTTCATCACCTGTTTCCAGAACTCTGGCAAGCACATCAGGGCGGTAATAGGCGGCGCGAAAGCGGGAGGCGGGAAAGAAATCCGCCGCCGTGTCCTTGCCGCGATTGAGATGCCAGCCAATCAGTTCTTCAGCGCCGGGAGAGGCGTCGTAGTAGCCGGATGATGTCCAGAGTACCCAGCGCTTCCTGTCTTTGTGGGGGAAGAAGGCCAGCAGCTCCTTCCCGTCGGAGAGGCGATACCAGCGGATTGTACCGTCGCCAAAGGCGGCCACGGCCAGGCGGCCGTCTCGGGAGATGTTCACCGCCCAGGTTACGCCGGGAGAGGGGGCCTGCCATTTTTCATTGCCGCTCCTGTCGAAATAGCGCAGTGACCAATCTGCTCCCAGCAGAAAGGCGTCCCGGGACGGCGAAATGGCGACACTGCGGGAGATTTCGTATTGCTTCAGCGCCAGCGCCCGGCCGTTTAGTTTGGGGGAGGTTGCATGTTTCCAGTCCGTGACGGAAAGACTATTTGTATCAGGGGGATACAGGTCGGATGTATCCCCGTCGGGAGACAGCATGAGTGTGGACAGGTCAAACGTGGCGGGGGAGTTGCCACCGTATTCATACCCGAAGCTTACCTTTTTGCCGTCGGACGAGAGGCGAAAACCTTCACGATTACCCCGGTAATCCGCAATCTGCGCGCTTTGAAAAAGGACGCGCCGGCCGTTTTTATCCAGAACGCCAAAGGCGGGGTCTCCCGAACCATAGGCCACGCCGCCCGTGGCCAGCGGCATGAAGTGCATGATGGTATTAAGCGCACCGGGCAGCTCCCGGCGCTGGCCCCGGCCCTCTTTTTCCCAAGAAAGAATGAGGGTTTGGCCGTTTTTGTAATATGTTCCTCCCGCATACAGGCGACCGTCGGGGGAAAAGGAGACGCGCCCGAGATTTCCGTTATCCACACCGGAGGTGTCCGGGGAATAAAGGTGGGAGAGGTCTGAGGCGGAAAGGACATCCACCGCCGTGGAATCGTTAAAGCCCACGGCCAGCTTTTCCCCGTCGGGGGAAAAGGAAAGCGAAAATGGCTGCTTGTTGTCGGGAGAAAAGGAAAGGAAAAATGACCGCTTCCCCCCCGGGGCCTTTTGTTTAGCCAGAAGCTTCAGGCCATCCGCGCCCGGACGGTCGTAGAGGCGGATATAACCGTCGAAAGAGGCTGCAGCCAGGCGACCCCGGCGGTCAAAAACGACGTAGTAGGAATCAGCGCCGTAATCCCTGTCCTCGCCCACCAGCGCCCCGTCGGCGGTGCGGAAAACGCGGATGCCGTTATTTTTCCCCAACGTCGCTGCCAGATAGAGCCCGTCGGGAGAAAAGGAAAGATGAAAGATGACGTTGGGGAGGCCGGTAATCCGGCGGGTCAGTTTCCCCGTGGCGCGGTGGAAAAGGTAGATGCTCACACCATCATCGGCAAGTCCGCCTTCCGGTCCGGCAAATTGTGTCCACCCCCCACAGGCCACGGTTTGCCCGTCGGGAGAAATCGCCACTGCATCAATTCTGCCTTCATTTCCCTCGCCAATTGGCGGCCGCAGGACGGAGAGCAGTCGGCCGGTGGCCAGTTCCCACACCCGGACGCTCTTGTCGTGGGAGCCGGTCACCAGATACCGGTTGGCGTCATCCACGCTGATGTTTCTGATGAACGCCGTGTGCATGCCAGTTTCGATTTTCAGAATCGGCTCTTTGGGCGGCTCGGCTGCCCCGGCAATCCCCGAAAAAACAATCCCCACGACCAGCGTGCAAAATAATCGTTTCATCATTGCCTCCATTTCCCGTGTAGTGCGGGTCTTTAGCCCCGCCAATAGCGGACCTGAAGGTCCGCACTACATTTTCATTCAAAACAGCGAGGCTAAAGCCACGCACTACATTTAATATTTTAGCGGACATAAATGTCCGCACTACATTGACGTTATTCATTACTGGTATTTATAGGAAACGTGGGTTTGTATGTCAAGAAAATCATTTCGGAAAAGCCTGTCGGGCTTTAATTTCCGCGCCGTGTTATTCTGTCGCCACCCGTCAATTTGGCCTTTACAAAAGCGCCTCTTCCTGATTAAAGTCAGTCATCAAATCTTCAGGAGATTTTTCATGGATCACGCAAACCTGCCGACAACGGACTACGATATGATCATTATCGGCGGAGGTCCCGCCGGCTACACGGCCGGCATCTACGCCGCGCGTGCCGCTCTGAAAACTCTGCTGGTCGAAGGCGCGGGAACGGTCAGCCAGATCACGATCACGGACATGATCGAAAATTATCCGGGCATCCCCGAAGGCATCGGCGGCTTCGAGCTGATGCAGCTCTTTA
The DNA here is from genome assembly GCA_012797505.1 of Smithella sp. GTDB lineage: Bacteria > Desulfobacterota > Syntrophia > Syntrophales > Smithellaceae > UBA8904. The sequence goes on from JAAZOZ010000240.1 coordinate 3,159, forward strand.
AAAAGCAGGCGCAGAAGTTCGGCCTGGAAATCCTGCCCAAAGACGTCACCGGCGTGAGAAAAGTTTCCGATTCGCCGGTGGTCTGGGAAGTGGCGGCAGGTGACCGGGCTTACAAAACATTGAGCATCATTGCTGCGACGGGTGCGATGTGGCGGAGCCTGGGCGTTCCGGGTGAGGCGCAATTCGCGGGGAAGGGCGTTTCGTACTGCGCCACCTGCGACGGTCCGTTTTACCGCAACCGCACGGTGGTCGTGGTGGGCGGCGGCGATACCGCCATCCAGGAAGCGCTGTTTCTGACGCATTTTGCCTCCAAAGTCTTCGTGATTCACCGGCGCGATCGTCTGCGCGCGGCGGGCATGCTGCAGAACCGGGCCTTCGCCGAAAAGAAGATCGAGTTCGTCTGGAACGCGACCGTTGAGGAAATTTCCGGCGCCGAATTCGTCACGGGCGTGAAAGTGAAAGATGTCCGGACGGGAAAGATCAGTGAAATCGCAGCCGACGGCGCTTTTATTTTTGTCGGCCGCCTGCCCTACACGGACATGTTCAAAGGGCTGGTGGCGATGGACAAAACGGGCTTCATTGAGACGGATGAAAATCTGCGCACCGATGCCCCCGGCATTTTCGCCGCGGGAGATTGCCGCGCCAAGCTGTTCAGGCAGGTGGTCACCGCCGCGGGCGACGGCGCCAACGCCGTGCACAGTGCGGAGCTGTACCTGGATGAAGTCAAGGGACAGGTGTACTGACCGGCGTTGTCAGCCGTTCCCTGCCGTCTTACAACGCGTTTCGGCCGGATTTATATTCTTTAAAAAATGGAAACCTGATGGAATCTTTTCTCAATCTCTGGCAGCATCTGCCTTCGCACATCAGCCCCGTGCTTTTCAGCATCGGCTCCTTTCAGCTTCGCTATTACAGCCTCATGTATCTGGTGGCTTTCGCCGTGGTTTACGCTCTGTTTGCCTACCGGATCAAGCGCGGGGAAATTGCCTTCACGACGGAAGGCATGCAGGATTACATGGTCTGGGCGATGCTCGGCCTGATGATCGGCGGGCGGCTGGGTTATGCGCTGTTTTATAATTTCTCCTACTATCTTTCCCATCCGCTGGAAATTTTCCTGCCGTTCGACTTCTCCAACGGGGTCCGCTTTGTGGGATTGAGCGGCATGTCCTACCACGGCGGCCTCATCGGCGTCTTGCTGGTCACGATTTATTTTTGCCGCCGGCACAACATCTTCTGGTGGCGCTTCGGCGACTGGCTTTGCGCGGCGGCGCCGCTGGGGTATCTGTTCGGCCGGATCGGCAATTTTCTCAACGGCGAACTCTGGGGCCGGGCGACGACCGTGCCGTGGGGCATGTTTTTTCCGCAGGACGCGACGGGGAGCCTGCGGCATCCGTCCCAGCTTTACGAAGCCCTGTTCGAGGGGCTGTTTTTATTCATGGTCCTGTGGGGCGTCCGCAAGCGCAATCCCTTTGACGGCTTTATGGTCGGCCTGTATATTTTCGGCTACGGCCTGGTGCGCTTCGTCATCGAGTTTTTCCGGGAGCCGGACGCGCATCTGGGATTTGTTCTGGGATTCAACACCATGGGGCAGGTGTTGTGCATTCTGATGATGCTGGCGGGAATCGCGATTATTCTCTGGCGCAGGCGGGTATCCGCCGCGACAAAATAAGTCGGGAGGTTCTGATGGGCAGGAATCTGGTGATTGTTGGCGGAGGCGCCGGCGGGGGGGCCACGGCGGCGGAAGCAAAAAGGACCGATCCGTCGCTGAACGTCACGATGCTGGAGCAGGGGAAGTTTGTCGCCTTTGCCGCCTGACCCATGCCCTATTACATCGGGGATGTAATTCAGGACGAAAAGAAACTGATCGCGCGCACGCCGGAAAAATTCCGCGAAAGCGGCATTGACGCGCAGATCCATGCGCGCGTGGAAGGCATCGATCCGGCAAAGGGCGAAGTCGCGCTCCGGGACGGGCGGATTTTTCCCTATGACGTTCTGGTGATGGCCACCGGGACCTCCGCTTTTGTGCCGGATCTGCCGGGGCTTGACCTGCCGGGCGTGGTTTCCCTGCGCAATCTGGAGGACGCCATCGCCATCAAGACCCGGCTCAAAGAAAAAAATGCGAAGCGGGTCGTCGCGATCGGCGGCGGCTTCATCGGTCTGGAAATGAGCGAGGCGCTTTCGGCCGCGGGCATTGCCACAACCATCATCCACAAGGATCCGCTTCCGGCCAACCGCTGGGACGCGGCGCTTTCGAAAGTCATGCTGGAGGAGCTTAAGGCTAACGGCGTGGAATTTGTCGGAGGCGCGTCCGCCCGGGCCATTGAAAAGGGGAAAAGCGCGCCGCTGCGCGTCCTGACGGATCGGGGAGATTATGAAGGCGATCTGGTTTTGCTGGCCATCGGTGTCCGGCCCGATGCGGGCCTGGCCCGGGCGACGGGTTTGAAAATAGGTTCAACCGGAGCGATTGCCGTCAATTTTTCCCAGCAGACCTCCATCGCCAACATTTACGCGGCGGGCGACTGCTGCGAATCCTTTCATCGCGTCAGCCGCCGCTGGGTAAATGTTCCCCTGGGCGACATCGCCAACAAGCAGGGCCGCGTGGCGGGGCGCAATATCGGCGGCCGGCCGATGACGTTTGACGGCATCGTCGGCGCTCAGTCTTTCCGGCTGTTTTCACTCCAATGCGCCGCGACGGGGCTGTCGGAAAAGGAAGCCGTCGACGCGGGCTTTTCTCCGGTGAGCAACATCACCTGGGGCAGCGCCATGGCGCCCGCGCTGGGCATGAGAAAAATCGGCCTCAAGCTGACGGCCGACCGTTCGACGGGCAAACTGCTGGGCGCACAGGCGGTAGGGGCCGCCGGCGCGGTAGGCAGGATCAACGCGCTTTCCGTCGCGCTCTGGGCGGGGATGGACCTGGATCAGATCGGCTACCTGGACCTGGCCTACTCGCCGCCGTACAGTCCGTCCTGGGACATTATTCATAACGCGGCCCAGGCGCTCGGCCGTTTATTGTAAGCAGAGGAATCGGATGTCATGACTGTTTGGTGGATCTTCTTTGGGGTGTTCATTCTGGCGATGCTGGCGCTGGATCTCGGCGTCTTCAACCGGAAAACCCACGTCATCCAAATGAAGGAAGCGCTGCTCTGGAC
>JAAZOZ010000241.1 GCA_012797505.1 Smithella sp.
GAGGATATTCGAAAAATAGCCACCTCCCTGTCGGTGGAGGCCGGCCGGGAAGTTTCCCGACTGGAGCTGATCATTCTCCTGTATGAAAATCTGGCAAAATGGTATAGGGAGCTGGCGCAAAACGGGTTTGCGCCGCTCAGGAAAAAATGGCTTGAGCGGACAACGATGATCGGCAAACCGGTTTCGGTCACCTTCGGGAAGGAAACAATCAGCGGAGAGGCGGCGGATCTGGATGAAGACGGTTCGCTGGTGATTCTGGCGGACGGCAACCAAAAGGTGAAGGTCGCGGCGGGAGACGCGACCGTAGGGAAGAGGTAACGATTTATGCTGCTGGTGATTGACGTAGGCAATACAAACACCGTGCTGGGGCTTTTTGACAAGGATCAGCTGCTTCACGATTGGCGAATCCGGACGGAAATCGATCATACCATCGATGAATACGGCGTGCTGATTTACAATCTGTACCAGTCCACCCGCATGAGAGCCAAAGAGATTAAATCCGTCCGGGCGATTATTATTTCCTGCGTCGTGCCGCCGATGCTCAATATTCTGGAGCCCCTCTGCGTCAAGTATTTCAACATCATACCGATGATCGTCGGCCCCGGCATTAAAACAGGCATGCCGATTTTTTACGACAATCCCAAGGAAGTCGGCGCGGACCGGATTGTCAATGCCGTGGCCGCCTACGACAAGTACCGCCAGGAATCGATCATTGTTGATTTTGGAACGGCGACGACGTTTGACTATGTTTCGCCCCGGGGCGAATACATGGGGGGCTGCATTTCGCCGGGGATTGTGATTTCCAGCGAAGCGCTTTTTGAAAAGGCTTCCAAGCTGCCCCGCGTCGAATTCGGCAAGCCGAAAACCATTATTACCAAGGACACCGTCAGCGCCATTCAGGCGGGCATCATGTTCGGCTACGCCGGCCTGGTGGACGGCATCGTCAACCGGATGAAAGCGGAAGTCAAAACCAATCCCCTGGTCATTGCCACGGGGGGGCTGGCGCGGGTGGTTGCGCAGGAAGCCGGGACAATCGACAAGATTGAAGAAATGCTGACGCTGGATGGTCTGCGGATTATCTATGAACGCAATAAGAAGTAGCGCATGCTGAATGTCGGATTAACGGGCGGAATTGCCTGCGGAAAATCAACCGTTGCGGAAATGTTTGTGCGCCTGGGCGGCCGTCTGATTGATTTTGACAAGCTGGCCCATGAAGCGCAGGAGCCGGGAAAGCCCGCCTGGCAGGATGTCGTCCATTGCTTCGGATCCGAAATCCTCCTGCCCGATCAGACCATCGACCGTGGCAAAATGGCGGACATCGTTTTCCGCTCTGCGGAAAGGCTGCGGAGGCTCAACGCCATCGTTCATCCGAGGGTTTTTGAAGAATGGTGGTCCCGTCTCGAAAAAATCAAGGCGCAGGCTCCTCACGCGATTGTTTTTTCCGATGTGCCTCTCCTGTTTGAAGGCGGAATGCAGCATCTGTTTGACCTGACGATTCTGGTCAAAATTGAACCCGGGCAACAGGTGGAACGCCTGATGGCGCGCAGTTCCGTCTGCCGGGAGGACGCCGAATTGCGGCTGGCCAACCAGATGCCGATATACGATAAAATACAACTGGCGACGATTGTGATTGACAATCAATGCGTGATGGAAGAAACGGAAAGAAAAGTGGCGGCCGTCTGGGAGGATTTGCTGGCCAGGGAAAAGGCAAAGGCTTTGCAGGCGGAAGACTGACGGAGCAACGCGTCGTTGAGCCTCCAGAGGAAGCGGCGCAGACATACAACGAAGAAGCGGAGGGTAACATGATCGAAAAAAACGTAAAAACGGATTTTTGCGCGAATGTGTCCGAACCGGTGATTGGAGAAGGCACCTTTGTGCATCCCCTGGCGGCGGTCATCGGCAATGTTGAGCTGGGAAAAAACATCATGGTTTCGCCGATGGCGTCCGTGCGCGGCGACGAAGGCCAACCGCTCCACGTGGGAGATGATTCCAATATTCAGGACGGCGTGATCATTCACGCGCTGGAAACGGAGCTGGACGGCAAGCCCGTGGAAAAAAACCGCGTGGATGTGGACGGAAAAAAATACGCGGTGTACGTGGGAAACCGTGTGTCGCTGGCGCATCAGGCGCATATTCACGGACCGGCCGTCGTGATGGACGACACCTTTGTGGGGATGAGGGCGCTGGTCTTCAAAACGTTGGTCGGAAAAAACTGTGTCATTGAGCCGGGTGCTATTTTAATCGGCGTTCGGGTGGCGGACGGACGCTATGTGCCGGGTGGATCGGTGGTCAAAACCCAGGCTGACGCCGACGCGCTTCCCGTGATCACCGCCGATTATCCGATGAAAGAGATGAACAAAGGCGTTCTGCACGTCAATAAGGCGCTCGCCAAAGGATACCTGGCGGCCAAATAAATAATTGAAGGACAGGCAAAGCCGGTTGATCATTTTGATCAACCGGCTGATTCACAGCACGACATGTTGGTCAAAAGCAAAACTTCCGCTCATTCTTTCCACCAGGGTGTTTGTCTTTCCTGCGGCGCGGGAAACATCGGAAAGCGCCGTTACTGCTCCATCCGGTGCCGCCAGCAGCTCCGCCAGAAACTCAATACGCGAAGCGGCCTCCTGCAGGCCCTGAATACGCGCTACGCGACATTCTATTTTACGGATACGCTGATTGTCCTGGACGTGGTTCCGCACGGCATCCGGGAGGTATTCCGCTACAAGGCGCGCCGCACGGCCGGCGTCAAGCCGGCGGAAGATTTCGGCGCCATGAGCAACCGGCTGGGGGATGCCTGGTGGGCCGAGGAAAAAAGGACGACCAAAAACTATCTGGCTTCCAGGCGCGTTTTGGAAATGGCGGAAAGGCTGGCGATGGCCGAGGGACTCAAGCGCCCCAGGTGGGTGAAGGTTCCCGGCGTCAAACCGGAAAGCATCCTGCTTTTGGATATGGCCAAAGCGGATCTTGCTTCCCGTGAACCGCACAAAATCATTAAGAACGCCTACCGCCGCCAGGTGAAAATTCATCATCCCGACGCCGGGGGGACGGCCGCCGCCTTCCGCAGGATTCACGCCGCCTATCAGGACCTGCTGAACTGGGCCGAACATCCCACCTTCATCCGCCGCCGCGGCTTTCCCGACAAATGGTATTACGACGGCGACCATAAAAGATGGATACAGCCGGTGCCGCTGAAAAAAGGATAGGGGATGCGGCGCGTTTTTTGCGCGCGGGAGCGTGCGCGCCGTCTCCGGGCCGCGCGTTTCGGTCATTTTCCCCAGCCGCTGTCCGCGGCTTCGTACGCTTCAATCATGTGCTGTTCCACCTGAAGGCGGATCGCTTCCAGCAAATTTCGGTCCGCGTCATCGGGCACATTGAAGAAGGACCCAAAGCGGATCAGGACCCGGGTGAACGGTTTGGGGACGAGAAAGCGGTCCCAGCTGTTTGCCGTCCAGGCGCTTTGATAGGAGACCACGGCGGGGCAGATGACTGCGTTTGCGCTCCGGGCCAGCGCCGTCAGTCCCGGTTTGACGATGCGGGCCGGTCCGGTGGGCCCGTCCACAATATGGGCGCCGATGCGGTTTTTTTTGACGTTCTGCGCCATGACGCGAAACGCCCTGGCGCCGCCCCGCGTGCTGGAGCCCCGAACGGGAATCCAGCCGAGTCGCGATACGATTTTGGAAATCAAATCGCCGTCGCGGCTTTGGCTGATCATGATGCAGGGCTTCCATTGAAAAAACCGCGGAACGAAAAAACCGCCGAAAAGGCGCTGGTGCCAGCAGGCAAAGAGGATCGTCCCTTCACGCGCCAGATACTCCAGAATTTTCTCCTCGCCCTCGATTTGCACACGGAGCGTTTTTGCGTAAAGTCGCAAAGTGAAAAAGATGACGGACGTCAGAACGTGATTCAATAAGAAAAATTTGATTTCCTTGGCCGGAACTCCGGTCATGACGACGCTCCTCCGCCCAGCGTTTTATAAAGGGTCACGATATTGTTGACGGAGGCCAGCCGCAGCAGGATCAGGCCCTGCTGGGCGCCGTAAAGCGATCGCTGGGCGTCGAGAACAGAGAGGTAGCTGTCAATTCCTTTTTCATAGCGCATTTCGGAAAGACGGTAAACAACGGCCATCGCGTCTACGAGGGATTGTTGCGCCGTCACGCGACGGCTGACCGTTCCCTTTTCGGCCAGCGCATCCGCCACTTCCCGGAACGCCGTCTGAATGGATTTTTCATACTGGGCGATGGAAATTTCCTTCTCGATTTTCGTGACGTCGTAGGCGTACCACAAACGAGGATCAAAAATCGGCGTCACAATCTGCGGCGCGAACGTCCACACATCGGAGCCTCCCTTGAACAGGCCGGACAGATCTGCGCTGGCCGTTCCGAAGGAGGTCGTAAGCGAAATCCTGGGGAAAAGAGCCGCGCGGGCTGCGCCGATATTGGCATTGGCCGCTTTGAGGAAGTGTTCCGCCGCCAAAACGTCCGGCCGTCCGAGCAGCACGTCGGAGGACAGTCCGGCGGAGATGTCCCGGGGCAGGGTCACGCCGGACAGATCCCGGGGAAGCAGATCCGGACGAACGGAAGATCCGACAAGAAGATTCAGGCCGTTTTCATCCTGCGCGACAAGCTGCGTGTAGCGGGCGACGTCTCCCCGGGCCGTCTCCACCTGGGTTTGCGACCGGCGAAGATCCAGCTCGGAGGCCATTCCAACTTCGTGGCGTTTCCGAATCATGTTGTAGGCCGCTTCCTGCGCTTCCAGCGTTGAGGCAACCAGTTGAAGGGCTTCCCGGTCGGCGGCCAGGGCCAGGTAGGCCTGCGTCACCGTCGCCACCAGCAGAATCTGCGCGCTGCGTCTTGCCTCATCCGTGGCCAGGTATTGCTCCAGCGCGGCGTCTTTCAAACTGCGGATGCGGCCGAAAAAGTCGATTTCCCAGGCGGCGAGGCCCAGATTGACGCTGTACTTCTCTGCAGTGTAGATTTTTCCCGAGGAGGAAAGATCCGCCGGCACCCGTTCCTGGTACCAGTTTCCGGTCGCGTTGACAATCGGTAAAAGTGACGCCCGGTTGATGCCGAACATGGCTTTGGCTTTTTCCACATTCAGGCCCGTGACCCGCAGATCGCGGTTGTTGGCCAGCGCGACTGCGATGACTTCCCGGAGCCGGGGATCGGTGATGAAATCCCGCCATGGCAGTTGAGAGGCCTGCGGCGCCTGTTTCGTGTCCTGATAGGACGGGCCTGACGGCCAAGTTTTCGGCACCGGCGCCTCCGGACGATCATATTTCGGCGCCAAAGTGCAGCCGGCCAGCAAAACCATCAGAATCAAAAGTCGTTTTTTATTCATGGGGTTGTTCCTCTGAAGCATGGGTTTTGTCCGCGGCGGTCATTTTCTGTTTCAGGCGTTTGGGAAGAACCTTTTCCAGCAAACGGTTAAAAACAGAAGGCCCGCCGGTGTCCGTTTTCGGTTTCTTGCCGAACAAGGTTTCAACCAGCACATAAAACAGCGGTGAAAAAATCACCGCCAGCAGAGTCGCCGTGATCATGCCGCCCAGCAC
>JAAZOZ010000242.1 GCA_012797505.1 Smithella sp.
ATCTTGCGTCGATATGGCTTTCTGATGCCATCAGAGGCTTTCGAGTAAAATCGATGTGCCTAACCGCCGGATGCGGAAAACCGCATGTCCGGTGGTGTGGGAGGGTCACGGGGCGAAATCCCCGCGACTCGACCCGATCATCGGTTATCTCTTTTTGAAGTAGTGCGGGGTAAACCCCGCTCACATTGCCGATGACGAGGTTCAGTATGAGAAAAAGGAATCCCTGCCGCATATTGGTTCTTCTTCTGTTGGTGTTGCCGGCGTTGCCTGCTGATGCCGCCTCACCCCAAAAAGCCGATCGCAGCGGCGCAGTTGTAGCAGGCATCATCGCCGAAGGCGCCTGCGCGGTGGTCGGCATGAGCGCGGAACAGTCCCAGTTGACGGCGTTGCAGCGGGCGCGGGCGGCGGCAATCGAGCAGGCTGTAGGGGTTTCCGTAACTTCGGCGACGCTTGTCACCGATTACACCGTCTCTGCCGATTTTATCAAAACCTACGCGCGCGGATTCATCGTGGCCGAAAAAGTCACCTGGCTGCCCCTGGGGCAGTATCAGAAAGACGCAACGACAGCTCCCATTCCGGAATACCGGGTGAAAATCGTCGCGGATGTTTATCTTCCAAAGAAGAAAGCGAAGAAAATCGGACTTCAGGCAAAACTCAACAATGTCATTTTTCGCAATGGAGAGAAAGCGCGCCTGACGATCAAGACGAAAAGCGCGTCCGGCATTGCCATCTTCAACATCATGGCTGATGATAACGTTGCGCTTTTATTTCCCAATGATTATGAAAAAGAAAACAAGCTTGCCGCGGGGCATGAGTTTGTTTTTCCCGCCGCCGATGCGAAAGTGGAGATGGAAATGCAGACTCTTTCCGGCCACCGGAAGGATGCCGAGGCTTTTTTTATTGTCGCGTGGGAGGAAGCGCGGGAAATCAATATCTTTCAGTGCTTTGCGTCGGGCGAAGCTATTCCCGTGAGCGAATTTTTTGCAAAGCTCTCCGATATCATCGACCAGTGTGAAGACACTATCCTGCTTTATGAAGTTGTAGCAAAGTAAAACATTGGTTAGGATAGTGGTGGAAAAGTTATTATTATGAAAGCAGTTATGTCTTAATATGAAAAAAATCGGACAACGCACACAAAAAGCTGATAAAAAGACTCCGCAAGTGTATATCATTGCAGGGCCGAACGGTTCGGGGAAGACCACTTTTTTTGAAAAATTTCTTCCGCAATATGCCGATTGCCTTTGTTTTGTTAATGCTGATTTGATTGCCTCTGGTCTTTCGCCCTTTTCCCCCGATATGGCGGCAATCAAGGCTGGCAAAATCATGTTGGATGAAATTCACGCTTATGCTGAGGCGAAAAAGGACTTTGCTTTTGAAACAACGCTTTCCGGTAGAACGTATATACATCTCTTGAAAGACTTGAGATCAAAGGGATACAGAATCAATCTATACTTTCTTTGGTTGCGAGAAGTGGATCTTGCCCTGAAACGGGTTAAGGAACGTGTGCGTGCGGGTGGACATGATGTTAAACCGGATGTTGTCCGACGTCGTTTTAGCAGGGGGTTAAAGAATTTCTTCCTTACATATCGCTTTCTGAGTGATTCGTGGATTCTTTTTGATAACTCATCGGTATCCCCGCAGGTTATTGCGTTGGAAAAGGACAGGAATCTGACTATTATCCATCCGGCATTATTCAAGTTGGTTTTAAAATCACAGGAGCGCCCATGATTAAAAAAGGCAAAAAGAAAGCGGATATAAAGCGCTTACCCATGGAGGCACGGGCGGAGGTGGCCTTAAAGGAAGCCGTTGCGGATGCCGTGGCCAAGCATAAACGGATGGGTCATCCTATTGCTGTCTGGAGAGACGGTAGGGCGGTCTGGATTCCGCCGGAAGAAATCGTTGTCCCGGAAGTAGAGTAGGAATTGATAAGGGTTATCAGACCTGCCGCCATGTTTGTAGATCGAGGTTGAAGATGAAGAATAAAAATACATACCTAATGTTTGTCTTATTTCTCTCCACGTTGCTGACCCTGCCTGCATTTGCCGCCGAGCTGAAAAACGAAAAAGCCCGGCAGGAGGGGAACCGTCTGGTCATCACCTACGACCTGGAAGGGAAGGAAAGAGAAGCGGAAGTAGGGCTGACACTCACTGTGGAAGGCAAGACTTACAAAGCCTCCGAACTGCATGTGGAGGGCGACCTGGGGAAGGTCAAGACCGGCAGGGGCAAAAGAATAAGCTGGAACATTCTTCAGGACTTTCCCCGCGGTCTGCGCGCCGGCGTGGATTGGGAACTGGCCACCACGGGCGACGCCTTTACCGATTCCGCCACCGGCATG
>JAAZOZ010000243.1 GCA_012797505.1 Smithella sp.
AAGCAATTCCTTGACATGCATGCCTGGAAAATGCATATAAAGACATCAAAGAGGACCATCCTGAACATAGATAATAGCTTGATTGACGAAGCGGTAAATATTGCCGGAATTTAAGAAAAACGTCTCTCGTTAAGCTGGGCTTGGAAGCGCTCATTGAAAAAGGAGATTTGCCATGAAGAGTCTGTACCCCCGAACGGTTGCCCGATGGCGATTAAAACTGATTTATTTGGCGCTGGCGATCCTTTTGATTTTCAACGCACCGGCGGTTTTTGCCGGAGAAGAACTTTACCGCAGTCTTTCCGCCGCCGGAAAAAACGCAGAATCAAGCCTTTTCATGGAGCTGTACCGCAACGGACAAAATCAGAACTGGCCAGCGGCCAAGGAGGTTCAGTTTGAAGGGAACCTCCGTTTTCTTGACAGGGATGCCGCCGCCGGAGACAAGATCCCCGGTATTTTTTTGGTGAGAAGCCTCGAAGGCGAACTTTATATCGTCTCGATCCCTTCCGATGATGAACTCAAAAGGACCGGCGCTGAAGCCTATAAGAAAATTCCGCCCCTAGACACCGATTCGAACAAGCAGTAATTGAAATGCAGGGGAAGCGATCCGTCAATACATGAGGGCGCCTCCCCTCCACTTTCCCCTCTTCACTGGCAAAATTCGGCCCTTTGGAGCGAGAGAAAGCGCTTACTCGACATGATGCAACGTCTGTTTGACAGAATTGCAAAAAACGTATGCGTCAGCTTCGCGGTGGCTTTTGTTTCCGTCTTCGGGGCTGCGGCAGCCGCGCCGGGCATTCTTTTGGTCTGGGCGACCGTCCCGTATGAAAATCCCTCTTTGTTTCACAAGGAAGTGGTCGTCAGCCTTATTCTGGTTACCATCGCCGCGCTGATTCACTGGAACATCTATGGCCTTGGCCGGCTGTGGGGCTGGCGCTGTGAATGGAAGCCCCTGCGTGTCCTGAACGATCATCTCCGGGGAGGCGGCATTCCGGCGGACATTCCGACGCCGACTCTTTCGGAAATATTGTCGCTTCTGGAAAGGCTTCCCGGCATGACTTCCCGGATGGCGGCGATTCTGTCCGCTCCGGTGGTCGCCGTCATGGTTGCCGTCAACTACGTTCACCTGGGGAGCCCGTTATACGCCCTGTATGTCCTGCGGGGCGCCCTTGTGGCCATGATCACATACATTATGTTCACGTATCTCATTACGGAAATACTTACCTATCATTTGAGGCGGGAAGCGCGGTTCGTCCTGGCCGAACGCGACGCCCTTCAGGAGAAGAGTTATTCCTCGAGCCTGCTGATCAAGTTTGTCTTTATCATCATTCTGATGGTGGCGAGCATCCTGATCACGCACGGACTGGGCCGCAGCAGCATCACTCATTCCGCTCTGGCGTCTTTCGCGATTTTTGCCGTCATGAACGTCACCGTGGGCGTGTTCATGTGCGTCCTGATCTTTATGTCGATCTTGATTACCCTGAGAGAAATCGAATCGGCGGCGCTGCACATGAATGACCAGAAGGGCGCCCGTTTCATGACCGGCAGCATCGACCGCGAATTTCTGAACATGTCCACCGGCCTTTATCAGGCGGCGCGAAAAATCGCCAGATTTCAGAACGATCTGAAAGAACTCAATCTGACCCTGGAAAAGAAAGTCGAGGAGAGAACCGAACAGATCAAGATTCTGTCGATGACCGATTCTCTGACGGGATGTTTCAATCGCGCCTATTTCATGGAACGTCTGCCCCAGGAAATCAAGAGAGCCATCCGGTATGGGAATGCATTTTCTATTGTGATCTGCGATCTCGATCATTTCAAAAAGGTCAATGACGCATACGGCCATCAGGGAGGTGATCAGGCGCTCAAAGAGTTTGTTTTGTGCGTGAAAGGAGCCTTCCGGCAGGATATGGACTGGGTCGCCCGCTACGGCGGCGAGGAATTTGTCATCGTCCTGCCTGAAACGAACATTGAAGGCGCCTGCGCTCTGGCGGAAAGAATCCGGATGGCCATCGCGAACCGGGTCATCCCTTATGGCGGGCGGGAGATCCGCATCACGTCAAGCTTTGGCATCACGGGATTCGATGCGGGCGCGTCCGCGGAAAAAATTTCCGAGGAGGACATCATCCGCAAGGCGGACCAGTGTCCCTACCGGGCAAAAGAAGGAGGTCGCAACCGGGTGGTTGCCGAAGGCATCATTCGCTGACAGCACTTACGGTAGCCGCCGGTTTTCTCACTTACCGTTTTGAGGATTTCTCCCTTGCGGATATGCACTTGCTCTTTCCATATCCTCTCGTCGGCGTTTCTTCTTTGACAAAGATGCCATCCTCAAATGTAAGCGCATAGACAAAGTCATTATCCCCACAATTATAATGCCAAATTTCAGTCTTGATTTCCTCTTGCTGGTAGCCGCCGGTTGTATAGGTAGTTGATCGCTTGAATTCAGTTCCAGAGGCGAATGTTCCCTTCACCTCTTTCTTTTTCCCG
>JAAZOZ010000244.1 GCA_012797505.1 Smithella sp.
ATGCTTCACGGGCGGAATGGCGCGGGGGCTGGGCGTGGGCGAAGACTACGCGATCACCAGCCCGACCTTCACGCTGATCAACGAGTATCCGGGACGGTGCAGGCTTTACCACTGCGACGTTTACCGGTTGAATGCGTCGAGAGATCTGGAGGACCTGGGATTTGACGAGTACCTGTCTGGGAAGGGCGTATTGGCCATCGAATGGGCGGAGAAGATTTCGGACGCGCTGCCGCCGGAGGCCGTATCGATTTCTTTTCTGTACGTGGATGAAAACAGGCGAAAGATAAGGATCAACGGACCCCGGGAAAGGGTCCGGGATTTGCTGCAGGACATTTCTAGGGAGGTTTAAATTTATGGGGCTGGTGGTTCAGAAATTCGGCGGAACATCCGTGGCGAACGTTGAAAAGATCAAAAATGTGGCGGGCAAGGCGATTCGTGAAAAACAGGCGGGGCATGACGTGATTGTCGTTCTCTCGGCCATGGCGGGAGAAACGAACCGGCTGATCGATCTGGCTTACAGCGCGGCGGAAAACCCGGATGAAAGGGAGTATGACTCGTTGATTTCCACGGGAGAGCAGGTGACGATTTCGCTGCTTTCCATCGTGCTCAATGACATGGGATACCGCGCCCGCTCTTTTCTCGGTTTTCAGATCAAAATCCTGACGGATCAGGCGCATCAGAAGGCGAGGATTTCCATGATTGACACGGAGACGATCCGAAAAGAACTGAAAAAAGGCGCCATTGTGGTCGTTGCCGGGTTCCAGGGCGTGGATGAAGAAAACAATATCACCACCCTGGGCCGCGGAGGCTCCGACACCAGCGCGGTGGCTCTGGCGGCGGCCCTCAAAGCCGACCGGTGCGACATTTATACGGACGTGGACGGGGTTTACACGACCGATCCCAACATCTGCGCCAAAGCCAGAAGGCTCCAAAGAATTTCCTATGATGAAATGCTGGAAATGGCGATGACCGGCGCAAAGGTTCTTCAGCCCCGGTCGGTGGAAATGGCCAAAAAATACAACGTGCCCGTTTATGTCAAATCAACCTTTTCCGATGAAGGCGGAACACTGGTGACGAAGGAGGATAAAGAGATGGAAAGAGAAGTGTTGTCGGGAATTACCTACGATCGCGATCAGGCGAAAATTACAGTGGTTCACATACCGGACAGGCCGGGCATCGCGGCGAATTTGTTTTTGCCTTTGTCGGAGCGCCATATCAGCGTCGATATGATCATTCAGAACGCCAGCTCACAGGGCTTCACGGATTTGACCTTCACGGTGGCGAAAAAGGATATGAAGACGGCGCAGAAAATTGTGGAGGCCACCGCCAAAGAAATCGGCGCCAAAAAAGTGGAGGTCGATGACGACGTTGCCAAGGTTTCCATCATCGGCGTGGGCATGCTCAGTCATTCCGGCGTCGCGGCCAAAATGTTCAAAACCATGGCGGATGAAGGCATCAACATTATGATGATCAGCACGTCGGAGATCAAAATTTCCTGCGTGATCCAGAGAAAATACACGGAGCTGGCCGTCATGGTGCTGCATGATGCGTTTCAACTCGAAAAGAAGAAATAACCAGTGAAATGGTATGAGCATCAGATCCGGGGGGTGATCGCGCTGGGCGTTGTGCTGGCGTTGATTCCCCCGATTCTTTTTTTGGCCCCTTCAATGATTCCCCCAAAATATCCTCCTCTCTCTGAATCCGGCCCGCAGAAGCCGGCGGTGGAACTTGTTGACCCCAAAGGAGTATCCGGCGTTTATTTTGTCGCGCCGGGGGAATCGCTCTATTCCCTGTGTATTCGTTTGAACATTCCCGCGCCGGAAGGGAAAGACCTTCATTTGCGAAACGGCATGCGGGTGCGCTTCGCGCCTGACAAAGACGGACGGTCCGTTCGAATAGAAAGTATGGATGCCGCGACAAGACTGGCTTTGGGGCTGCCGGTGGATCTCAATCTGGCGGGATTCGATGATTTACAAATGATTCCAGGGGTGGGAAAAAAACTGGCCGCCGATATCGTGGCGCTGCGGGAGAAAAAGGGACGTTTTGAAAAGCTGGATCAGCTTACGGAAGTTAAAGGGATTAAAGAGAATAAATTAGCAAAATTAAGACCTTACCTATTTATCGATTCCCGGCCGGAATTATAGTTTACTGTAGGACTGATACAGATCAAGCACCCGCCGGACATAATTCTGCGTTTCCCGGTAGGGCGGCACGCCGTAGTTGTATTTGGCCACCGCCCCTTCACCCGCGTTGTACGCGGCCAGCGCCAGCGTCAAATTCCCCTTGTAAAGATTCAGCAGATAGCGAAGGTACCGCGCGCCGCCTTCGATGTTGTTTTCGGGGTGGAAAACATCATCCACGTTCAGCGCGGAAGCCGTCTGCGGCATGAGCTGCATGAGGCCTTTGGCGCCGGCGGGCGATACGGCCTTGTGGTTGAAGTTGGATTCCGCCTTGATGACGGCCTTGATCAGGGATGCGTCCAGTTTGAATTTGCCGGCGGCCTGGGTGATGATTTTGTCATAGGCCTGTACGTTGATGGTGGGGGAGAAGGTGATTCTTTTTTCCCGGACGAGCATGACGTATTTGACCTTGGGGTTGGAAGGCACATTGGTCAAATGAATGACACCGTCCGTATCCTCGTACTTGTAAATATCGGCATGCGAGGGGGCGGCCTGCAGAAAAACCAGGACGAAAAGCAAGGCGATCAGTTCTCCCGCCAACAGGCAGATTTTTATATTTGTCTTGCGAATCATGGCCTTATCATACCGGAAGGATGCTTGAAGTTCAAGCGGAAAATAGCCTGCTGGGTCAAGGGCTGTTGCACAAAGACACTTTGAGTGGCCAATGAGCGCGTTTTGTCACATAAATCTTGGCGAAGCGAAAGATCAGCCTTTGACAACTGTTTGAGCCGAAGGCGAGTTTTGTCAAAGCCTTTCGCGAGCCTTAGATTTATACAA
>JAAZOZ010000245.1 GCA_012797505.1 Smithella sp.
GAATTTTGTGATTGCGGGCACCATCACGAAAAGGGGTTCGACGATTTCGACCAGCTACAAAATCGCCAGCATGGCCAGGCGCGGCGTGATCCACAAAGGCCAGTTCACGTCTTCCGGGGAAGCCGATCTGATCCATCATGTCGAAAAAATGAGTGAAGACGTCATCGCAGTTATCCGGCGTTCGGCCCGCTAGGGACGCTGGACGCGCCATTGGGGTTGCCGGCATACACAAAGGAGGCATAAAATGAAACGACCTGCATCTTTGGTTATCACGATCATCCTGTTTTTAATGGCAGCCGCGCAGCTGATCCGCTTTATTCTGGGCGTACCGGTGACGGCCGCCGGACAGGAAATTCCCGTGTGGCCCAGCGCCCTTGCCGCCGTGGTACTGGCGGCGCTGGCGGTCTGGCTTCTGAGGGAAAGAAAAAATTCCTAAGACTTCTTCACAGCCTGCCTGATATGGGAATCGTCAAATAAATCATATATTTCTGCGCGCCAACGCTAAAAAACTTGACAAAATCATTCCTTCTGTGTAAAGGCACCAATCGTAAATGAACATTCATTCATGAAGCGAAACGGGTCCGGATAATGAATAAAACCGACAAGCGCGCGGACATCATGGACGTGGCCCTGAATCTGATTGCCGAGCGAGGTTTTCACGATTCCCCCATGTCCTTGATCGCCAGAGAGGCGGGAGTAGCCGCCGGAACCATTTACCTATATTTTGAAAGCAAGGACAACCTGATCCTCGCGCTGACTCGCAATCTGGAAGACAGGATCAATGAAATAATTCAGGACGGATATCCCCGCGAGGATTCGATCCGGGAAAAATTTCTCTACATGAACAGGAAGATCATGAAATATTTCATGGAACACCCCCTCCATTTTCGGTATATGGAGCAGTTTTTCAACTCTCCGTACGGGGTATCTCACCGCAAGGAAAGATTTTTGGACAAATCGGATCGAAACAAAGTGATGACCGACGTTTTCGAGCACGGCGTCGATGAGCAGGTTCTCAAAGCCCTGCCGATGCCCGCCCTGTTTGCCCTGGCTTTTGGTCCGATTCCCACGCTCGTGCGCAATCATATTCTTGGATTTTTCTATCTGGATGAAGCGACCATTGAAAAGGTTGCCCAAGCGTGCTGGGATGCAATCAGGAAGTGATTGTCCCGTCTGGAGGGCTGCCGCGGCCAACCGCCGAGCAGCGAACGAAAGCCTGACGAAAAGATTTTGTTTTCGGAAAGGCGCAATTATGCCGGAAAAGCGGCTTCATCGACCGCTGAAGGATTCAAAATTTTAAAATACCAGAGGTGCCGAATGCAGATTCACACAATGGCCGTACGAATGATCGTCATCAGTAGTCTTCTCGCCGCAGGAATCCTCCTGAACGGCTGCTCGGATAAAGGGAAGGGAGGCACCCCGCCGCCGCCCGAAGTCTCCGTGGTGACCATCCAGACAAAGCCGGTCCCCATTACGACCGAACTGCCCGGGCGCACTTCGGCGCATCTGATCGCGGAAGTGCGCCCCCAGGTGGACGGCATCATCCAGAAACGCTTCTTCACGGAAGGGACTAATGTCCGGGCCGGACAGGTGCTTTTTCAAATCGACGCATCGCTTTACCAGGCGGCGTTTGATAACGCGAAAGCCTCTCTTGCCCGCTCCGAGGCAAATCTGTCGACGATCCAGTTAAAAGCCGCCCGTCTGAAGGAACTGCTCGCCGAAAAAGCGGTAAGCCAGCAGGATTATGACGACGCAGCAGCCGCCCTGAAGCAAACCCTGGCGGATATCCAGTTCGGAAAGGCTTCCGTGGAGGCGGCCCGGATCAATTTACAGCACACGACCATAACGGCGCCCATCTCCGGCCGCATCGGCCGGTCCAACTTCAC
>JAAZOZ010000246.1 GCA_012797505.1 Smithella sp.
CGGGCACTTCAATGGAAATGTTGACAATCGGTTCCAGAAGAATCGGCTGGCACTCCATGACGCCTTTCTGAAAAGCCATGGACCCAGCGATTTTAAAGGCCATTTCCGAAGAATCGACGGTATGGTAGGAACCAAAAACCAGAGAGATGCGAAAATCCACGACGGGGTAGCCGGCGATAACGCCTTTGGCCGCCGCTTCCTGAATCCCTTTGTCAACCGCAGGGCGGTATTGGGCGGGAATAACGCCGCCGACGATTTTATCCACGAACTCATAGCCCGCGCCGCGCGGCAGAGGCTCGATATCGATCGTGCAATCGCCGAACTGACCGCGTCCGCCGGACTGCTTCTTGTAACGACCCTGAACGTTGGTCTTGCCTTTGATGGTTTCCAGATAGGGGACTTTCGGCGTGTTCAGATTGACTTCAACGCCGAATTTTCTTCTCATTTTTTCAATGTTGACTTCAATATGCACCTGGCCCATTCCGGAGAGAATCATCTCCTTGGTCTGGGCATTGCGGGAGAAGACGATGGTCGGGTCTTCTTCCGTCAGGCGGTGAATCGAGGAAGCGATTTTATCCTCATCCCCCCGGGATTTCGGCTCCACGGCAAAAGACATGATCGGCGGCGGAACGGCGACTTTTTCAAAAATAACGGGGTATTTCTCGTTGCACAACGTGTCTCCCGTGACGGTTTCCTTTAATTTGGCGACTCCGGCGATATCGCCCGGGATCAGCGCTTCCGCCTGTTTCTGGTTTTTGCCTTCCAAAAAGAAAATATGGCCGAATTTTTCCGTGATTTTTCTCGTGGAATTATACACGGCCGAATCGGAATTGAGCTTTCCGGAATAGACCCGGAACAGCGTCAGCCTGCCCGCGTAGGGATCGGCGATGGTTTTGAAAACAATGGCCGAGAAAGGGGCGTCTTCCGACGGTTGCCTTTCTTCAACCGTATCCGTACCGGGCTTTTTGCCTTTCACGGGGCCCCGGTCAACGGGAGAGGCGAAGGAACTGGCGGCCAGATCCGCGAGCAGGGTAACGCCGATGCCTTTGACGGCTGAACCGCAAATCACCGGAACGATGCCGCCCGACAACACACCCTTTCTTAAGCCGGATTTGAGCTCCTCGGCGGAAAGCTCGCCGGCTTCCAGGTATTTATTCATCAATTCATCGTCGGCTTCGGCAATGTCTTCCACCATCGATGATCGAAGCGCGCCTGCTTCCTGGGCCAGATCGGATGGAATATCCACGGCTTTTCCCGCGCCTTTGTTGTCGGTGAAGGTGTAAGCCTTCATGGCGATCAGATCCACGATGCCCTGAAACTTGTCTTCCGCGCCGATGGGCAGGCAGACCGGGGTGCCTTTCTTTTTCAGTTTGGTTTTGATGCTTTCCAGCACCTTGTTGAAATCGGCTCTTTCGCGGTCCATGCGATTGATGAAAATCAGGCGGGGCAGGGAATATTCGTCAGCGATTTCCCATACTTTCTGCGTCTGGAATTCCACGCCTCCCACGGAGTCGACGACCACGACCGCATTGTCCACAACGCTCAGGGAACACTTGATGTCAAACGTGAAATTGGAATCGCCCGGAGTGTCGATGATATTGATTTTATGCTTGTCCCATTCGAAAAAGTTGGCCGCCGACGAGATTGAAACATGTTTTTTCTGCTCTTCAGGCTCATAGTCCATGGTGGAAGAGCCGTCGTCCACACGGCCCAGCCGCTCGTTTTTTCCGGAAACATACAGAAGGGATTCACAAAGAGAGGTTTTGCCCGTGCCGCCGTGGCCGATGACGGCCAGATTTCTAAGTTGTTTGGATTCGTACTTTGCCATGAAAACTCCTTTCCATTATCTCAACAGGATCAGCAAAAGATCTGATGAAACGGGTCATTGCAGAATGCGCGCTGTATTAACGTATCCGGCAAGTAAAATCAAGATAATTTTCAACTTCTGGCGATTTCAGGGGGCTTCTTTGGCCTGCGCGAAGACCAATGCGGAATCATCTTTTCAGAAGATTTTTTTCGCCCAGCATCATGGGATAAAAGACTGCAAATACGCACAGAAACAGCGCAAGTCCAAAGGACAGGACAAACCAGAGAATCTGCAGCAGGGAAAAGCCGTGTCCGTGCATTCTGGACATGAAGATTCGGTAAACCGGTCCCGCCTCCAGCATGATGACCAGGGCAATGAGCCCGAAGGAGAGCAACATGAACAGGACGCCGCCGAAGCTGGTGGCCGTCAGCGCCGGGTTTTCCGATTTGAAGTTCGGGTAACGGGCGCCCAGTCCCACAGACAATCCGACGATGGCCGGGACCAGAAAGAAGATGGTGACCATCGACAGAAACATCATGAAAGGCGTAACGCCGAGGAGGAGATTGGAAGCGATGATCAGCACTTCCGAAAGGATCAAAAGCGGAAGGCAGTAAAGAAAAAACTTGATCCAGAGAAAGGTTTTTATGGAAACCGGCGCGGATTGAATGATCCAGAAAGCTTCTCCTTCCATGCTGACCGCGGGAAAAACGAAGCGCGCGGCAATGGCCGAAAGCACAAACGCGGCCAGCCCCACGTTCAAAAAAGAAAAAACGTTCTGGAGATAAACCGTCTTCATGGGGGATTTGTCCAGGGGCAGGACGGAGAAATTATAGAGATAGACGACAATCAGAGCGCAGATCAAAAAGAGCTGCGGCCACTGCGTCGAATCCCGGAAGAAGGAGCGGATTTCCTTGACGGCAAAGGCCTTCGCGGGCCGGGAAAGAAAATTCAGCAGCGATTCCCAACTGTATCCGTGGAATTTCACGGGGGTGAAAAGCCGTTTGGACGTTGTCTGAGCGCGGGAAAATCCCCGGAAATAGAGAGCACCCGCGGTGGTTTGGGTAAAAAACATCAATGAAAAAAAGCAGCTTGTCGCCAGGACCAGGCTCAGTAACGACGCCCCCCATTCCCCCTTCAGGGCCAGGCGCACCGTATCTGAAATCCAGGTGGTGGGAAGCCATGGCCAGTCCAGCGCCTGCATGGAGTTCAGGTACAGAACGACCGAAGCAAAGCTGTCCGGGTTGACCAGCTGTTCCGGACGAATCAGGCGCAAAACCAGAACAAGGAGAAGCGCCAGGCCTACGCCCAGGATGACGAAAAGGGTCCTGATTTTTCCGGCGGGAAGAACCGCCGCGCCCAGAAGCACCAGCAGGCTGCTTGCCGCGGAAGCCAGCAGACACAGACAGACGATGGCACAAAGCGCGATAGGGTAAAAGGCAAGGCCGGCCTGATAGATGAGGCCGTAGGACAGGAAAACGGGAAGGCTGAAGGTCACTACCATCCAGGAAGAATCGAACGTGCTGCCCAGCCAGCGCGACAGGAACGTATCCCTGACGCCGACCGGCAGAGAATGCAGCAGGGACAGGTCCCGGCTTAAATACATGTGCGACAGGCTGTTGATGATGCTGCTGAACAGCAAAAGGGTGAAGAAGGTGATGATCATCATGGACA
>JAAZOZ010000247.1 GCA_012797505.1 Smithella sp.
AATCCGTGGCGGTTGTGCTTGATGGTGGCGACTCGATAGCCCCGATGGACTAAATCGGCAATGATTTTCTCCAGAAGCGTTGTCTTGCCGGAATTGGATTTGCCGACAATGGAAACAATGGGAATCATGTTTTGTCCTGAAATTCCTTTATTTGGCGGCTACATACCACATTATGCCGGCTTTGGCCAACAATGTCGGCCAAAAGCGCGCGTCCGGGCATAAGATTGCTTGACATCCGGCAAAAGCATGTAGTATAGAACAATCGTTCTACAAACCTGCTTGAAAAAGGACATCCGTGGCAACCTCTCAAAAGGACAGATGGATCAGGATGCTGGCAACCGGCTTCGGGACGGGCCTTTCCCCCGTCGCACCGGGGACGGCGGGCACACTGGCGGGTGTTTTGATCTGTCTTGCCTCCTGGCCCCTGCCCTGGCTTTTTCGCTTTTTCTTTGTGGTTGCAATATCGGCCGTCTCTATTTATGTTGCCGGAGAGGCGGAAAAGCATTACGGAAACACCGACGACCAGCGAATTGTGATTGATGAAATTGCCGGCTACCAGGTTGCCATGCTGCCTGTGGCCGTCACCGGTCTGCATCTGCTTACGGCCTTTGTTCTTTTCCGGATTTTTGACATCTGGAAGCCTTTTCCGCTGAAACATTTTCAGAAGTTTCCCGGCGGCTGGGGCGTGGTGGCCGATGATCTCGGGGCGGGTGTTTACGCGGGAATTCTGATGTTGATCCTTGTTTTTCTTGCACCATAAGGCGGTTTTATGAAAATCGGCATTTTGACCATCGGCAACGAATTGATGAACGGGCGCATCGCCGACACAAATTCGGCGTTTATTGCGCGGGAGATGAATCTGCAGGGCTGGCCTGTTGAAACCATGATGTCGGTCGGCGACGACTTCGAAATCATCGCCGACCGGCTGCGTTACCTTTTGTCTTTTACGGACGCCGTGATCTGCACCGGAGGTCTGGGACCGACGGTTGACGATATCACCACCGCCGCTGTGGCGCGGGCGTTCGACCGGCAACTGATTCCGGATGAAAAAGTCCTGGCCTATCTCAAGGATATTTTTACGCGATTCAACCTGCGCTGGACGGAAAACAACGCCAAGCAGGCCCTGTTTCCCGAAGGCGCTGAAGTCATTCCCAATCCCGTCGGCACTGCAGCGGGATTTGCGCTGCCGGTCGGGGAAAAGCTGGTAATGGTCATTCCCGGCGTTCCGTCGGAAATGCGCCGGATGGTGCCGGAAGGCGTCATTTCCGTTTTGCGCCGCCGCTTTCCGCAGGCCGTCCTTCAGACGGTCAAACAAACGATCAAAACCTTCGGCCTCGGGGAGGCCATGGTGGATCAAAGGCTGGCCGACGTCGATTTTGACGCCCTCGGCGTGAACGTCGGCTTTTACCCCGTCTTTCCGGAAAATCATCTGGTGCTGATCGCACGCGCCGATTCTCAGGAGCAGGCGCAGAAAAAAATACAAAAGGCCGTTGACCAGGTAACCGCCCGTCTGTCCGACTGCATCTTTTCCTACGGCGAAGAAACCCTGGAGGAAAAGATCGCGGCGGCGATGACGGAAAAGAAACTGACGATCGCCGTGGCGGAGTCCTGCACGGGAGGGTTGATTGCCGACCGCCTCACCGACGTTTCCGGCAGTTCCGTTTATTTTGAGCGCGGCCTCGTGACCTACAGCAATGAAGCAAAAATTCAACTGCTGGGCGTGCCGGCCGACATCCTGGAAAAGCACGGCGCCGTGAGCGAAGAAACCGCGCGGGCAATGGCCGAGGGCGTCCGCAAACTGGCGGGGACAAATCTGGGCCTTTCCTCCACCGGCATTGCGGGACCGACCGGCGGCACGAAAGAAAAGCCGGTCGGAACGGTTTACATCGCGCTTACCGACGGAGAGAAAACGGTTTGCCGTCATTACGCCTACCGCTGGGACCGCAGGAGAAACAAGCTGATCTCCTCCGAGGCGGCGCTGATGATGCTGAGAAATTATTTACAGGAGACACCCTCTTGACGACAAATCGTCACAAAGGGAAAATGCAGCGCGTGCCTTCAGGCGCGCTGTGTATCGCGGGTCTGAAGACCCGCAACTGCGTGTTCGATGATATAAGGATTTTCATGGCACAATATCAGGAAAATTTTTGATGTCGAATTCCGAAAAAAACATCCGGGCCTTCCTGGCCGTCGAGCCGCCGGAAGGGATTTTGCAGGCTGTGATTGGCCTGCAGGAAAAACTCAAGCGGGAAATCGGCGGCAAATTGAGCTGGACCAGGCCCGGCGGACAGCACCTGACCCTGAAATTTTTCGGCGATGTTTCGACAGACGATGTTGACTCCATCGGCCGGGCCGTCAAAGATCGCCTTGCCGCGGGCTGGACGTTGAATCTGAAAATTGAAAAGCTGGGCGTCTTTCCGGATGCCCGCAAACCAAGGGTTCTCTGGTGCGGCACGTCGGGCGACGTGGAAAAGCTCGCCGCCCTGCAAAAAAAACTCGATGCGGATTTCGCCGGGATCGGGTTTCCGAAAGAAGACCGCCCTTTCCGGGCGCACCTGACACTGGCCCGCATCAAAGATCCGCGTTCGCCCGCGGGAATAGACAAGGCCCTGCAAAAATACCGGGATTTTTCCACAGGTGTTTTTGCCGTCCGCGAATTGATTTTATTTCAAAGCAACCTGACGCCGCAGGGCGCGACTTATACCCGGCTGGCGACGTTTCCGCTGGAGAGCTGATTCCGTAGGAACAGCGGGTGACCGGTTATTGCGACGGTTCCCTGCAAAGCGATATAAAAAACAACAGAGATAAGGAGGATGTCAATATGTGCGCAGATATGGACAGGTCAAAAGCCGTGGATTTGGCGATTTCGCAGATTGAACGACAGTTCGGCAAGGGATCGATCATGAAACTGGGCAGCCACGAGAGCGTGGCCGACGTGCCGGCCATTTCCACCGGCTCGCTGAGCCTCGATATCGCGCTGGGAACCTTCGGCGTTCCGCGCGGCCGCGTGGTGGAAATCTACGGGCCGGAATCGGGCGGCAAAACGACGCTGGCGCTGCACATCGTGGCCGAAGCGCAAAAAAAAGGCGGCATCGGCGCTTACATTGACGCCGAGCACGCCCTCGACGTGGTGTACGCCAAAAATATCGGCGTGAACACCGACGAGCTCCTCATCTCTCAGCCGGACACGGGCGAGCAGGCGCTCGAAATCGCGGAGACGCTCGTGCGCAGCGGCGCGCTGGACGTCCTGGTCGTCGATTCCGTGGCGGCGCTGGTCCCCAAAGCGGAGCTGGAAGGCGAAATGGGCGACGCCCAGATGGGGCTTCAGGCCAGGCTCATGTCGCAGGCCCTGCGCAAACTCACCGGCTCGATCAGCAAATCGAAAACCACCGTGATCTTCATCAACCAGCTGCGCATGAAAATCGGCGTGTTCTTCGGCAATCCCGAGACGACCACCGGCGGCAACGCGCTGAAGTTTTATTCATCCCAGCGCCTCGATATCCGCAAAATGACTTCGATCAAAAACGGTCAGGACGTCGTCGGCTTCCGGACCAGGGTCAAGGTCGTGAAAAACAAGATGGCCCCGCCCTTCCGGGAGGCGGAATTCGACATCATTTTCGGCGAAGGCATTTCCCGCGAGGGCGATGTCCTCGATCTGGCGGCGGCAAACGGCATCATTGAAAAAAGCGGCGCATGGTATTCCTACAGGGGCGACCGGATCGGTCAGGGACGCGACAACTCCAGGATTTTCCTGAAGGAAAACCCGGATGTTCTGGCGGCCGTGGAAAAGGATGTCCGGGAAAAACTGGGCATCACCGCCAAAGACCAGGAAGAATAGCGTGAAAGCGCTGGACCTGGAGGCGGCCAAGCAAAAAGCGTATCGGCTTTTATCCCTGCGCCCGCATTCGGCGCGCGAGCTGGAGAAAAAACTGCTGGAAAAGGGCTTCCCCAAAACCATCGTAAAAGAAGCACTGGAAAAACTTCATGAATTGAAGTATCTCAACGACGCCTCTTTCGCCGGCAGCCGGGCGCACCAACTGGCGGCCGGCAAGCTCTGGGGGAACCGGAAAATCACAGCCTGCCTGCGGGAAAAGGGCGTGGACGACCGGCTGATTGACGACGCCATCGCTTCAGCGCGCCGGGAGCTGTCCGAAGAGGAGGCCATCGCCCTGTGGCTGAAGAAGAAGGCGTCCAAAGGGCGGCCGGACCGGAAAGAAAAACAAAAAATTTTTCAAAGCCTGATGGGACGGGGCTTCCCGCCGGGCCTGATTTTAAAGATGCTGGGAACGCCGGCGGAGGAAGAAGCAGATGATGAAAACGGGTGACGCGATACGGGAAAGCTTCCTGAAATTTTTTGAGAGCAAAGGGCACACACGGGTGGCGAGTTCCCCGCTCATTCCCAAAGACGATCCCACGCTGCTTTTTACCAACGCGGGCATGGTGCAGTTTAAAAACGCTTTTCTGGGCCTGGAAAACCGCGGCTACACCAGGGCCGCCACCTGCCAGAAGTGCGCCCGCGCCGGCGGCAAGCACAACGACCTGGAAAACGTGGGCGTCACCGCGCGCCACCACACTTTTTTTGAAATGCTGGGCAACTTCTCCTTCGGCGACTATTTCAAGGAAGAAGCCATTGCCTGGGCTTGGGAATATCTCACCGACGTGGTCCGGCTCCCCAAAGAAAACCTCTGGGTGACGATTTATGAAAACGACGATGAGGCGTTCAAAATCTGGCATGAAAAAATGAAAGTGCCGGCCGACCGCATCGTCCGGATGGGAGAGAAAAGCAATTTCTGGATGATGGGCGAAACCGGCCCCTGCGGTCCCTGCTCGGAAATCATTTTCGATCAGGGCGAAGGGACGGGCTGCGGGCGGCCCGAATGCGACATTTTCTGCGAATGCGACCGCCACCTGGAAATCTGGAACAACGTCTTCACGCAGTTCGACCGCGATGCGTCGGGCAAACTGACGCCGCTGCCCAGGCCCAACATCGACACGGGCATGGGGCTGGAGCGCCTCACGGCCGTCATTCAGGGCGTCAAAAGCAACTACGACACGGATCTGTTTGCGCCGATCCTGCGTTTCGTTGAAAAAACCTCCGGAAAAATCTACGGAAAAAACGCCGACAACGACATTTCCATCCGCGTGATCGCCGACCACAGCCGGGCCCTTACCTTTCTGATCGGCGACGGCATTTTGCCGGCAAACGATGGCCGCGGCTACGTGCTGAGAAGAATTTTGCGCCGCGCGGCGCGGCACGGCAAAATGCTCGGCATCGGCAAGCCGTTTTTAAACGAAGCCGCGATGGTCGTCATCGACATGATGAAATACACCTATCCGGATCTGGCCGACAAGGCGCCGTACATCACGAAAGTGATTTTAAACGAAGAGCAGCGCTTCATGGAAACGCTCGACGCGGGCCTGCGCATTCTGCAGGAAGAGACGGAAACGCTCAAAAAAGCGGGAAAGACCATCCTGCCCGGCAAGATGATTTTCAAGCTGTACGATACCTTCGGCTTCCCCACCGACCTTACGGCGGACATCGTTAAAAAAGACGGGATCACCCTGGACACGGAAGGCTTTGAAGCCGAGATGGAGCGCCAGCGCGAACGCGCCCGCGGCGCATGGAAGGGGAGCGGCGAGGAAGCCGTGGCGGAATGCTACCTCAAGGCGTCGAGCTCCGGCGTGGCCAGCGTTTTCTGCGGTTACGAAACCGCGACGCAGGACGAAGCGAAAATCACGGCCATTTTCGTGGACGGCAAGTCCGTCGAAACGGCGCCGGCCGGCGAAAAGGCGGAAATCGTCCTGGATACGACGCCGTTTTACGGAGAGTCGGGGGGGCAGACGGGGGATACGGGTTATCTCGAAGGCGATGGATTCCGTTTTCATGTGGAAGACACGAAAAAACCCGTTGAGAATTTCATCGTCCATCAGGGCGTTATCCTGAGCGGAGAAATCAAAGTCGGCGCTGCGGCCCGCCTGATCATCGATCTGGAAAGACGCAGGGCCATCGCGGCCAACCATTCGGGCACGCATCTTTTGCAGGCGGCGCTCAAAGCCGTCCTGGGCGATCACATCAAACAGTCCGGATCGCTCGTCAACGCCGAGCGTCTGCGGTTTGACTTTACGCATTTTTCCAGGATCAGCGAGGAAGAACTGCGGCGCGTCGAAACCATCGTCAACGACATGATCCGCCGGAATGTTTCCGTGCAGACGGACGTCTGCGCGCTCGAGGAAGCGCTCAAAACCGGCGCGACGGCCGTGTTTGATGAAAAATACGGCGCGACCGTGCGCATCGTTAAAATGGGCGAGATGAGCATGGAGCTTTGCGGCGGCACGCATGTCGAACGGACCGGCGACATCGGCTTTCTGAAAATTCTGCACGAATCGGCCATTGCCGCGGGCGTCCGCCGGATCGAAGCGGTAACGGGAAAAGAGGCCGTTTTGCATGTGCAAAAAATCGAAGAGGAATTAAAGCGGACGGCGGGCCTGTTCAAAGCCGGGCATCTGGAAGTGTTTGACCGCGCTGAAAAATTATTGAAACAGTCGCGGGATCAGGAAAAAGAGATCGAAGCCCTCAAGGGAAAACTCGCCGCCAAAGATTCCGGCGACCTGATGGGCCGGGTGAAGGAAATCGCCGGCGTCAAGGTGCTGGCCGCGGAAGTCAGCATCGCCGACGCGAAAACCCTGCGCGATTTCGGCGACAAACTGCGCGACCGGCTCGCCTCCGGCGTCATTCTCCTGGGGAGCAAAGCGGAAGGAAAAGCGCTGCTGCTGTGCATGGTCACCAAAGACCTGACCGGCAAATACTCCGCCGGAAACATCGTCAAGGAACTGGCCCCGCTCGTCGGCGGTAAAGGCGGCGGCCGCCCCGACATGGCCCAGGCCGGCGGCACCAAGCCGGAAAATCTGGCGGCCGTATTCCCTGCTCTGGAAAAGCTGCTTTCCGCGTAGAAAAAACCTGTAGCACTGCATGAATATTTCCATCCTTACCCTGGCCGTCGTTTTTCTCCTGATCGCCATACGGCAAATCGGAAGCGCCAGGCTCCAGATCTGGCAAATCATGCTCGGCGGCGCCGTCTTCGTGATCCTCACGGGAGAAATATCGCCGCGCGCAGCCTTTCACGCCATTCATTTCGACGTCATTTTCTTTCTCTTCGGCATGTTTATCATCGGGCAGGCGATGGAAGACTCCGGGTATCTCACCCATATCTGCCACATTCTGTTCGGCCGGGCAAAATCCGTCGATGCGCTGGTGCTGGCCATCCTTTTTACCATGGGAATCGGGTCTGCGGTCCTCATGAACGACACCCTCGCCATCATCGGCACCCCCATCATGCTGCTGCTGGCCCGAAGAAACCACATTTCCCCAAAGCTGCTTCTCCTTTGCCTGGCGTTTGCCATCACCACGGGAAGCGTCATGAGTCCCATCGGAAATCCTCAGAATCTGCTGATCGCCCTGGGAGGAAACATCGGAAACCCCTTTTTGACGTTCTTCCAATATCTGTTTGCGCCGACCATCGTCAATCTCTTCATGGCCTACATCGTCCTGAAGGTTTTGTATAAAAAAGAATTTCACCGCACGGAGCTTCAGCCCGGCATCGAGGACATCCGGCACGTGCGGCTGGCCAAAATCGCGCGTCTGTCCCTGGTCCTTGTGGTTTGCCTGATTCTGGCCAAAGTAGCTCTTGCCGTGATGAATCTTTTTACGCCCGTGCCCTTTGACTTCAAGCTGACCGCCATTGCCCTGATCGGCTGTTCGCCGATCCTGATCTACCGGTTCATGTCCAAGAAGAAAACCTACCGGTTTCATATCCTGAGAAGAATCGACTGGTTTACCTTGGTCTTCTTCGCGTCCATGTTTGTTCTGATGGAAAGCGTTTGGCGCTCCGGATTTTTTCAACATCTGCTTTCGGCCTTTTCGCTGAACATGACCGGCGTCCTTGTCATGATGATCCTCTCCGTGCTGGTCAGCCAGCTGATCTCCAACGTTCCAATGGTCGCGCTGTTTCTGCCGCTGATGCTTTCCGCCGGCGCCGGCGCCAAAGAGCTGATGGCGCTCGCAGCCGGCTCCACCATCGCGGGCAATCTTTTCATCCTCGGCGCAGCCAGCAACATCATTATCATTCAGCACGCGGAGAAGGAAAACCGCGGCGAAAGTCTTTCCTTTCTCGAATTCGCAAAGGCCGGAATCCCGTTGACGATCATCAACACGGCTGTTTACCTGCTTTTTTTTGAGATCTTCTGAACTGAAAAACATTTGACAAGAGCCCTGCTGTGCGATTACCTGCATCCACCGGGTTCAGTCCTTCAAGCGTGCAGGGCAGAATGTTGTCCTGTCCAGATTGTTTTTTTTCACAGGCAGAAAACCTCAGGAGAAAACCATGAAAAGGATCGCGAAACGAAGGGGGCTTGCGGCTCTGTGTCTGGCGGCAATATTCCTGCTCACCGGCTGCGGGAAGGATAATGGGGTTGGCGGGGTTGCCGGTGACGCCGGCAAGGCGGTCATAGCGGCAAACCAGGCTATGGCGCAAAAACTCGACTTCAGCCAGGACCGGGACTTTCAGGACGCCCAACGCGGCTTGATCGCAAAGCCCCATGGGCAGATCCGCGCGGCGGACGGAACGGTCCTGGTGGACTTTGCCGCCTTTCATTTTGTCGAGGGCGATCCGCCTCCTACGGTCAACCCAAGCCTGTGGCGTCACGCGAAGCTCAATGCCAGGATCGGACTTTTCAAAGTTACGGACGGCATCTATCAGCTGCGCGGCTTTGATCTCGGCAACATGACGCTGATCGAAGGCAAAACCGGCTGGATCGTGGTTGATCCGCTCACCTGCCGGGAAAGCGCGGCTTTTTCCTTTGCGTTCGCCCAAAAGCACCTGGGTGAAAAGCCGGTTTCGGCAATGATCATCACCCACAGCCACGTGGACCACTTCGGCGGCGCGCTGGGCGTTGTCTCACCGCGGGAGGCGGCATTGCGCAAGTTGCCGGTGATCGCGCCCGCAGGCTTTCTGGAAGAGTCCATCAGTGAAAACCTGATGGTGGGCACGGCGATGGGAAGGCGTTCCTCCTACCAGTTCGGAAAAGATCTGGAACGCTCCGCCAAAGGAATGGTCGATACGGGTCTGGGCAAGACCACGGCCTATGGCCGCATCGGCATCATCCGGCCCACGGTGATCATCGATCAGCCTGTTCGGGAGATGCTGGTGGACGGTCTGCGCTTCGTCTTTTACAATACGCCCGGCGCGGAAGCCCCCGCTGAAATGACGTTTGTTCTTCCTGAAAAAAAGGCGTTTTGCGGAGCGGAGCTCCTATCCCAGACCATGCACAACCTGCTGCCGGTTCGCGGGGCAAAAGTGAGAAATGCGCTGCTCTGGGCCCAATATCTTGACGACGCACTGGAATATACCGCCGGTTGCGAGGTGTATTTCGGCCA
>JAAZOZ010000248.1 GCA_012797505.1 Smithella sp.
ATCTTTAGATTTCTCGTCGCTCGCGCTCCTCGAAATGACATTTTTCAATGGTCTCAACTCATGGCCTTTGCCTCTTCGCCCTGGGATGGGCTTTATCATAAACTTCCATCAGGCGGTTGATGTTGACCGCCGTGTATTTCTGCGTCGTGGAGAGGCTTTCATGCCCCAGCATTTCCTGAATCGAACGCAAATCGGCGCCGGCCGACAGCAAATGCGTGGCAAAGCTGTGCCGGAGCGCGTGCGGACTGATCTTTCGCCCGATGCCGCTTTTGGCGGTAGCCATATCCACAATGCGAGCAATGCTCCGGGTGGTGATCCGCCCGCCCCGCTCGTTCAAAAAAAGCGCGCCGCCCTTCCCTTCCCGGGAAAGCTTCCTCCTCAGATCCTCCGTGGCGGACACATAGCGCCGGAGCGCCTCCAGCGCCCGTGTGCCTACGGGAACAATTCTCTCTTTTTTCCCCTTGCCGCGCACTTTGACCAGCGCGGCGCTCACATTGACATCGTCTTCATCCAGGCCGGCCAGCTCCGCCAGCCTGAGTCCTGATGAATAAAACAGCTCCAGCATCGCGGTGTTGCGCAGGCCGGAGGCGGATGCATCCGATCCGGACGCTTCCAAAAGATCAAAAGCTTCATCGACCGACAAAAACGTCGGTATATATTTTTCCACCTTCGGCGTCCGGACTCCCCGGGCCGGATTATTCTTGACAATCCCTTCACGGACCAGAAACTTGTAAAACGCCCGCAGGGAGGATATTTTCCGGTTGATGGACGACTTTTTCAGCTTCCGGCCGTACAGAAACGCCATGTAGGACCGGACCGTGTCCGTCTGAGCATCCGTTACGGTGCTGTGCGCGGATGAATTGTCCCGGCTCTGCAAAAACCTGCCGTATTCCTCGATATCCGTCAGATAGGCCTTGCGGGTATGCTCCGACATGTTGCGCCGGACATCCAGAAATGTTCGAAAAGCGGCAAGCAGATCTTCCATTTCTTCACATCTTGTATTTTCCGAAATCTTCGGCGGATAAGTTCTCCAGAAATTCCTTTACTTTGTCTTCCTTGAATTTATCAATATCTGCAAGCTTGATTCCGAAGTCAATGTTGCGGGATTTTTCCAGAACGCTCTCCTCCACAAAAATCGACGCGTTGGCCCTCAACGCCAGCGCAATGGCGTCGCTGGGACGCGCGTCAATCCGGTAGGTCTGCCCGTCCCGCACCAGATACACGGTTGCGAAAAACGTATTGTTGCGAATATCGACAATTTCGATCCGGCTGACCGCAACGTCCAGGGCCTTGAGGAATTCGTGCATCAGGTCATGGGTCATCGGCCTGGAAAACACCACATGCTCCAGTTCCGTGGCGATGGCGCTGGCTTCGAACAAACCGATCCAGATCGGAATCGCTTTGCTTTCCTGCAGGTCTTTCAGGATGACGATCGGTGTGTTGGTGATCGGATCAATGGTCAATCCGGACACCTTCATCTCCAGCAGCATTCGCAACCTCCTTATGATGAAATCTGTTTTCCCCGAAGCGAGTGCAGATACCCCCGCGATATTCTCACCGGGACGGTCCGGCCGATCAGCTCCGGACGTCCTTCAAAATTGACGATTTTCCAGCAACTCGTTCGCCCCGTCATATCCTGCCGGGAATTCCGGCTTGGCCCTTCCACCAGCACCTCCTGAACGCTGCCTTCCAGCGACGTATTTTTTTCCTGTGTGTGCCGGTCCTGAAGGGCCTGCAATTCTTTGAGCCTCTGTCTTTTTTCAGCCTCCGGCACCTTTCCTGAAAGCGCCCCGGCCGCGGTTCCCTTACGTTCAGAATACTTGAACGAAAAAACCGAATCAAACCTGATTTTTTCCATCATGTCAATGGTTTCTTGATAATCTTTTCGGGTTTCTCCGGGAAAGCCGACAATGACGTCGGACGTGATGCTGATTTCGGGACACACCCGCCTCAACCGCGCCGTCTTTTCAAGATACTCTTCGGCTGTATATCCCCGGTTCATCCGCTTTAAAATCCGGTTGGAGCCCGACTGCACCGGCAGATGAATGTGCCGGCAAAGCTTGCGCAGGCTTCCAAAGCAGCCGATCAGTTCATTCGAAAGGTCTTTGGGGTGGGATGTGGTAAAGCGAATTCTTTCAATCCCTTCAATCTCATTGATTTTTTTCAACAAAGACACAAAATCGTCTCCCCGGCCGGATTTCTTTCCATAGGAATTGACATTTTGCCCCAGGAGCGTCACTTCCCGGATGCCGCACCCGGCCAGTTTTTCAATTTCCCCGACAATGTCCTCCGGCTCCCGGCTTTTCTCCGGCCCCCGCAAATACGGAACGACGCAATAGGCGCAATAATTGTCGCATCCCTGCATAATGGACACAAAAGCGCTGATCGCCCCGTCCCGGGGCGGCGCGAAGATGCCCAGTGAATGAAGCGACGAGGAAAATCCGACTTCCGTGACGGGTTTGCGCTCCTTTTGAACGGCTTCCATCATTTCCGGCAGCCTGTGGATATTATGCGTGCCGAAAACCAGATCGACATTCCTCACGCGGCTGTGAACCCGCGCGCCCAGATGCTGGGCCAGACAGCCGGCGAACCCGACGATCAGATCCGGATTTTTTTCCTTCAGCTTCATCAGGCGGCCCAGTTCGGAAAACGCCTTTTGTTCGGCTTTCTCACGAATCGAACAGGTGTTGATCAGAATACAGTCCGCCTTCGTGGAATCTTCCGTTTGTTCGTAGCCTTGCTCCGCAAGCAGAACCGCCATCTGCTCGGAGTCGTGGACGTTCATCTGACAGCCGAACGTCGTGATATGCAGATATTTTTTTCTCATGCGGTTCTCATTTCAAAGCAAGGTGAGCCAAGCATTAATCCTTCACCCGCGGTTCGTCAATTGATTTTTCAGAAGGTTGCTCAGAGCGCCGAATTCCTCAACGGAAAGGGTTTCGCCCCGCCGTTTGCCGTCGATGCCGGCCTGATCCAGAGCAAATTTGATGTCCTCTTCACTCAGTGCTTTCAAAAAGGCGGCCTGTTTTAAATTATTGGCAAGCATTTTTCGACGCTGGGCAAAAGAGGCTCTCACCAGACGGTTGAACAGCATTTCATCTTCAAGCGCAAACCGGGGCGCATCCAGAAATTCTCCCCGCAGGACGGAAGAGGAAACTTTTGGCGGCGGATAAAAACAACCGGGAGACACATCAAAAAGCTTTTTCAGATCCGCATACATCTGAAGCAATACTGAAGGCACTCCGTAGCTTTTACAGCCCGGCGGGGAAACAAGCCGTTCGACCACTTCCTTCTGGAGCATCAACGTAAAGTCCCGGATGGCCGACCGGTGCGCCAGCAGGTGAAAAACAACGGGGCTGGAAATATGGTACGGAACGTTACCGACTACCTTAAGTTTTGCTTTGTATTGCTTTGATATATAAGTGAAATCAAATTTCAAGATATCGCCGGGAAAAATCTCCACACAGTCGAATTGGGCAAGCTCTTTCCGGAGGATTTCCACCAGTCTGATGTCAATTTCCACAGCGATCAGCCGGCCGGCGCAGGGCGCAATATTTTGGGTCAAAACACCGAAGCCGGCGCCGATTTCCACAACAACGTCTTCCGGGGTGATCTTTCCGGCTGCCGCGATTTTATGGAGCGTGTTGAGATCCGTCAGAAACGACTGTCCGCGTCTTTTATCGGGCCGAATCCTGTATCGGTGAAGAATTTCTCCGGGTGTCGTCATGTCTCGTTCAGCCCCGCCCATCTTTGTTCGGAGGCGGCAAAACCAGAGGCCAGCGGGACACCGCGTTCAGATCCAGAGAATCGCTCCTGCCGTTTTCCAGCATGACCTCTCCCAGGGCAGCGACCATCGCCGCGTTGTCCGTGCACAAAATCATCGGCGGAAAAAACAGCTCTCTGCCTTCCTGAATCGCCGCCTCGGAAAACTTCCCGCGCAAACGACTGTTGGCGGCAACGCCGCCGCAAACGACAATCTGCGAAAGGTCGTTTTCCCGGGCGGCCCTGAGTGTTTTTTCCACCAGAACATCAACGATGGCTTCCTGGTAGCCGGCGGCAACGTCCGGAATCTCGTTTTGGACAAATGCCTTCCCCCGCTTCTTCATCATAACCAGCAGAGATGTTTTCAACCCGCTGAAGCTGAAATCCGGCGAATCCTTCATCGCCCGGGGGAAACAAAACAAATCGGGATTTCCTTCCCTGGCCATGCGGTCGATCACGACGCCCCCCGGATAGCCCAGATCGAGCAGCTTGGCCGCCTTGTCCAGCGCCTCGCCTGCCGCATCGTCCCTGGTCTGGCCCAGCAGCGCAAACCGGTGATAATCTTTCACCAGATACACATTCGTATGGCCGCCGGAAACCACGAGGGCGGCAAACGGAAACCGCGGTTTTTTCTCCCCCAGCAGAGACGCCATGATGTGCGCTTCGAGATGGTTGACGCCGACAAACGGAATGCCCAGCGCATAGGCCAGCGCCTTGGCGGTGGAAAGCCCGACCAAGAGCGATCCGATCAGCCCCGGCCCGCGGGTGACGGCAATGCCTTCCATATCCCGGAAGGCGGCGCCCGCGTCCCGGAGGGCCTGTTCAATCACGGGAGTAATCGCCTCGATATGTTTGCGCGACGCGATCTCCGGCACCACGCCCCCGTAAGCGCTGTGATCCTTGATTTGCGAGGCAATCACGCTGGAGAGCAGCTTTCCGTCCCGGACGACGGCGGCCGCCGTTTCATCACAGGATGACTCGATTCCTAAAACGAACAAATGAACTCCTTTGTCATAATTTTCTTTACAAACCGCTGCAAAGGCTTATATAAAAGCCCCCGGCATTTGTAAACAAACTTTTAGCGGCAGGAATGATCGGGCTCTTCTTTCATGGAAATAAAAACGGACTTCCTCATCATCGGCAGCGGGATCGCGGGGCTCAGCCTCGCCATCAAAGTGGCGCAGCTCGGATCGGTCGCCATTGTCACCAAAAAGGAAAAATCGGAATCCAACACCAACTATGCCCAGGGCGGCATCGCCGCGGTAACGGACAAGACCGACAGCTTTGAAGAGCACATCAGCGACACGCTGGAATGCGGCGCAGGCCTCTGCCGGAAGGACGTCGTTGAGTTTGTCGTGCGGGAAGCGCCGCCGCGCATTCAGGAGCTGATCGAATGGGGCGTCAATTTCACGAAATCGGAAGAGCCTCCCCACCTTTATGACCTGGGCCAGGAAGGGGGACACCATCGCCGCCGGGTTCTTCATGCCAAAGACCTCACCGGCCAGGAAATCGAACGGGCGCTGCATGAAAAGGTCGCCGCGTTGAAAAACGTCCGGATTTATGAAAATCACATCGGCATCGACCTGATTTTGCAAAAAGACCCCCAGGGGCGGACGGTCAACTGTCTGGGCGCCTACGTGCTCGACATCAATCAAGACGAAATTCACACCTATCGCGCCAAATATACGATTTTATCGACGGGAGGCGCGGGCAAAGTGTATCTGATCACCACCAACCCGGACATCGCCACGGGCGACGGCATTGCCATGGCCTACCGCGCCGGCGCGAAAATCGCCAATATGGAATTCATCCAGTTTCATCCCACCTGCCTGTTCCATCCGGAAGCCAAGGCGTTTCTGATCAGCGAAGCCGTGCGCGGCGAAGGCGGCATCCTGAAGTTAAAAAACGGTTCGACCTTCATGGAAAAATACCATCCCATGAAAAGCCTCGCGCCGCGCGACGTGGTGGCCAAAGCCATCGACAACGAAATCAAGCAGTCCGGCGATGAATACGTCCTTCTGGACATCTCGCACCACAGCCGCGAATTTCTCCTGAACCGGTTTCCCAATATCTACGGCAAATGTCTGGAGTTCGGCATCGACATGGCCCGGGACCCGATTCCCATCGCCCCGGCGGCTCATTACATCTGCGGCGGTGTCGCGGTGGATCACTGCGGCAAAACCTCCATCGACAATCTGTTCGCCTGCGGGGAAGTTTCCTGCACCGGCCTGCACGGCGCGAACCGCCTGGCCAGCAACTCGCTTCTGGAGGCGCTGGTTTATTCACACCGGGTCTTTACAAAGATCGCCAAATCCTTCCGGCAGACTCCCATGAGCGCCGTGCCGATCCGACCCTGGGACCCCGGCGACACTTCGGCCAGCGACGACAATATCGTGATCACCAACAACTGGGATGAAATCCGCCGGTGCATGTGGAACTACGCGGGCATCGTCCGTTCGGACAAACGCCTCGCGCGGGCCGAACGCCGGATCGACATGGTGCAGCGGGAAATTCACGAATACTACTGGAACTACAAGGTCACCAGGGATCTGATCGAACTGCGCAACATCACCACCGTGGCCAAGCTGATTGTGAAAAGCGCGCTGGCCCGGAAGGAAAGCCGCGGCCTGCATTTCACGATGGATTATCCCGAAACGAAGGATGACTTCCTGAAAGACACGATCCTGGTAAAAAAATAACCGGCTGCTGGAGTTTTTTGAATCTTCCGCGGGGAACGGCCGCGACCGTTCTCCGCGTTTCATTTAACCACCGAAAACCCGTTCAAAGATGTAATCCAGATGCTTCAGGAAATGATTTACGTCGAAAATAGCGTCCAGGTCGGCGGCGTTCAGATGCTTTTGCACCCTTTCATCCTGCCCGAGGAGTTTGCGAAATTCGGTTCCCTCCTGCCAGGATTTCATCGCGTTTTCCTGAACGATGGCATAGGCGTCTTCCCGCGTCGTACCCTTTTCAATGAGCGAAAGCAGAACTCTTTGCGAAAAGATCACACCGTGCGTCATGTTGAGATTGGCGAGCATCCGGTCCGGATACACCACCAGCCTGTCCATCAAACCGGTAAAGCGCCCCAGCATGAAATCGAGCGCGATGGTGGCGTCCGGCGCGATCACCCGCTCCACTGAGGAGTGGCTGATGTCTCGCTCGTGCCATAAGGCGACATCTTCCAGGGCGGCCAGGGCGTAGGAACGCACCAGGCGGGACAGTCCGGAAATATTTTCCGAGAGCACCGGATTGCGCTTGTGGGGCATCGCCGAAGATCCTTTCTGCCCCGGAGAAAAATACTCCTCGGCCTCGCGCACTTCCGTTCTCTGCAGCAGGCGGATTTCCTGCGCGAACTTATCCAGCGAAGACGCGACAATCGCCAGCGTGGAAAAAAATTCCGCATGCCGGTCCCGCTGAACAATCTGAGACGCGACCGGAGCAGGCGCGAGGCCGAGCTTTTCGCAGACATACTCTTCCACAAACGGATCCACAAAAGAAAACGTGCCCACGGCGCCCGAGATTTTGCCGCAGGAGACGGCCTCGCGCGCGCGCTCCAGGCGCGCGCGGTTGCGCCGCATCTCCGCATACCACAGGGCCAGTTTCAAGCCGAAGGTGATCGGCTCGGCGTGAATGCCGTGCGACCGGCCGATCATCAGGGTCTTTTTATGCTCCAGGGCCCGTCTTTTCAGAACCGCCAGCAGGTCATCCAGATCTTCCAGAAGAAGGTCGGACGCCTCTTTGAGCTGCACCGCCAGCGCCGTGTCCAGAACATCCGAGGAGGTAAGCCCCATATGAATAAAACGGCCGTCTTCGCCGATGACCTCGGTCAGCGACGAAACAAAGGCGATCACGTCATGCCGGGTGACCGCTTCGATTTCATCGATGCGGGCTGCGTTGATCACCGCTTTGGCTTTGATGTTGTCCACCGCCGCGGCCGGCGCGAGGCCGAGCTTCACCATCGCCTCGCAGGCCGCCACTTCCACATCCAGCCACTTGGCGTACTTGTTTTCCTGGCTCCAGATCGCCGCCATTTTTTCTCTTGAATATCGCGGAATCACAACTTTCTCCTCGTTGCCTGTTTTACTTTACGGCCTTTTGCAGCGTTTTGGCCATATCCGTTTTTTCCCAGCGGTAGTCGTCCATGAAGAAGGTCCGGGGAATCCTGCGGTAGATGTTGCCGTCCAGCAGATTGAATTTTTCGATCATGCCCTCCGGCGTCAGATCAAAAAGATCCCTGATGATTTTTTCCAGCCGGTCGTCCGGAATTTTGCCCGTGCCGAAGGTATTGACGTAGATAGAAAAAGGCTCGGCAATCCCGATGGCATAGGCCAACTGAACGGAGCACTTGGTGGCAAGGCCCGCCGCCACGATATTCTTGGCCACATGGCGCGCGCCGAAAGCCGCGGAGCAGTCCACCTTTTCGGGCGTTTTGTTGACCACCGCGCCGCCGCCCAGCTGCGCTCCCGGATATCCGCCGTAAAACTGGACCACCAGCTTGCGGCCCGTGACGCCGGAATCCGCCGCGCTGCAGGAATTGATGGCGTTCCATTCCCCCGTCGGATTGAAAAGAAATTCCGTTTTTTTATCCACACAGTCTTTCAGGACATCAAAAGCGATCTTTTTGGCCCGGTCGCGGATTTTGAGACGGTCGCCTTTGACAAAACGGTAATCGATCGAATTGGACATCAGCACCTTGGCGACACGACAGGGCTTGCCCGTTTTGACGTCGTAATCGACGGACACCTGCCCTTTTCCATCCGGCGCAAAGATCGGATCCTGACAGTATTCAAAGGCCCGCATCAGCTTGTTGACCAGAACATAGGGCAGCGGAAGCATTTCCGGCGTTTCATCGCAGGCAAAACCGTACATGATGCCCTGGTCCCCCGCGCCGATCTCCCGGTCTTTGTTTAAAAGACAACTGGTTCCCTGGTTGATGTCCGGTGACTGGGGAATAATGGCGTTGAGCACGCCCATCAAATGTCCGTTGAGGCCCACCGCCGCATGGTTGTACCCCAGTTCAATCACGGAGTCGCGGGCGATTTTGTCGATATCCACATACACTCTCGAGCGAACCTCCCCCCCCACCATGCATATTCCCTTGCCCAGAAATACTTCAATGCCGCAGTGCGGCATATTGGCCAGTGTCAGCTTTTGTTTCTTTTCTTCATCCAGAATGGCCGCAATCACATTCGCCGCAATAATATCCGCCACCAGGTCCGGATGGCCCACTTTAACGCTTTCCGATGAAATCTGCATAAAACATCTTCTCCTTACAGTTTTTTGTGCGGGTTTTGCATGTAGAATAAAAAACCCCGCGCCAAAGCACGGGTTCAATGGTTTTCATTGATTTTCAGTGCTTTAGCACATTTATAGAGCGGAGCAATTTACCATTAAATCACCGCTTGCAGGGGCTTCATACCACATCAGGACATAAAATCAAGTAAATATTTCCTGCTAAACAACCTCCCGCCTCCCGCCTCCCGCCTCCAGCCTTCAGCCTTCACCCTTCAGTCTTCAGTCTTCAGTCTTCGGTCTTCAGCCTAGCCCCTTTTTTTTATACGTCCATCTGTTGCGGCGCGAGCTCGCTTGCGGCGTAGTCGCTGTAAATTTTTTCCCGGACGAACAGGTCGTAGAGGTTGGCGTCGATGTGGTGATCCTTGACCATCATTTCCATGATTTTCAAAGCTTCGCCAAGCGTCTTGCCTTTTTTGTACGGCCGGTCCTTAGCGGTCAGCGCTTCAAATATGTCGGCAAGCGCGATGATTCTCGACTGAAGGGAAAGCTCGTCGCCCTTGAGCCCCAGCGGATAGCCGCTGCCGTCCAGCTTTTCATGATGCGCGCCCGCGTATTCGGAGATTCTTCTCAGCTTTTTGGGGAAAGGCAGCTTCGAGAGCATCTTATAGGTCAGGGCCGCGTGGTTGTTGATGATCTCCCTTTCCTCGTCATTCAGCGTCCCGCGCCGGATGCTCAGGTTGTACACTTCGTCTTCCGAAAGCAGCGGCCGGAGCTCCCCGTCGCTCATCCATTGTCTTCGGGCGATCTGCCGAATGCGTTCGATCATCTGATCCTTCGTGAATTCGCCTCCGATGTTCATCTGCAGCAGAAAACGTCGCTCTTCGTCCAGCTCCTGCAGTTCCCTTTCCGTCTGCCCTGCTTCGGGACCGGACGGGTTTTCCCGTCCGTCGCGCGCTGCGAGCAGACGGTCCCTTTTCAGCACCTCGAACCGCGTTGTGATTTCACCGATGCGGTCGTACACCTTCTCCAGCTTGGTGGCCTTGTCCACGACATGGTCCGGCGTGGTGATTTTTCCGACATCGTGCAGCCAGGCCGCCATCCGCAGCTCCCTCATTTCATCCTCGGACAGGCGGGTGTTTGCGTAATGCCCGTCGCGGCAGTCGTTGACGGCTTCGGCAATCTTCATGGTCAGGCCGGCCACGCGCCGGACATGGCCGCCGGTGTAAGGCGATTTTTCATCGATGGCCAGCGCGATGGTTTGAATGAAAGCTTCCAGCAGGGTTTGCAGTTCAAGAATCAGCAGGTTATTGGTGAGCGCCACCGCCGCCTGCGAGGCCAGAGACCAGGCCAGATCCCGGGCCCTTTCGGAAAACGGGATCACACCGCCCGTTTCCTTATCGCGCGCGTTGATCATCTGCAAAACGCCGATGATTTCATTCTCGTGATTGAGCATCGGAACGACCAGCATGGATTTCGTGCGGTAGCCCGTCTTCTGGTCGAACGCCCGGGGACCGTCAAAATTGAATCCGGACGCGTCGTAAACATCCTCGATGTTCACCGCCTGCCGGGTAATCGCCACATGGGCGGAAACGTTTGCATGATTGGGCAGCCCGTCGGCGCCGGTCATGGGCACGGGCGGCCAGGAAATTTTCTCGCCTGTTCCCCCCATCGTCACACCCATGGATTCATTCTGGATGAAGGCGAACTGAAGCTCTCTCTCGTTTTCCGACATCAGATACAGTGTGCCTCCGTCCGCGGAGGTAATGGTGCGGGCTTCCGATAGAATTTTTTCCAGAAGACGGTCGATATTCTTTTCCGCGGATAGCGCCACGCCGATTTGCGTCAGCCTTCTTACGTGGTCCGCATCCATCGAACTCTGGTTCCTGTTTTTTTCCTGCATCAATGCACCGCCCGCCCTGATCGATCATTTTTTTGTACTATCTCTAAAACAGGCATCTCTGTCAACAGCGAACTTGCGAAACCCTGCGGAAAAGATGACATCGTTTTCCGCCATCTTTGTGTTGCAATTTATCCGGGGGCGGTTTAATGAAAGGCACTTTCTATTTTAAGGATCGCCGATGGTAAAGATTGACCCCATCAAAATATCAAAAATCAAAGGATTTCTGGATGAGGCGGAAGCCGAGCGTCTCTATGAACTGGCCCTGGAAGCCTCCCGGTCGTCTCCCTGTCTGGAAATCGGCAGCTACTGCGGAAAATCCGCCGTCTATCTGGGATGCGCCTGCCGGGAAAACGGGGCTGTGCTTTTTTCACTGGACCACCACACCGGCTCAGAGGAGCAGCAGCCGGGTCAGGAGTACTTCGATCCCGATCTGCTGGATAAAGAAACGGGAAAAATCGACACGTTCCGCCTGTTTCGCAAAACGATTGAAGAATTCGATCTTCAGGACACCGTCATCCCGGTGATCGGCCGATCGGACATCATCGGACGCGCCTGGAAGACGCCGCTTGGCCTTGTCTTTGTGGACGGCAGCCACGCTTACGAATCCGTTCTGAAGGATTATCAAATTTGGGCGGACCACATTCTACCCGGCGGTTATCTGGTTTTTCACGACATTTTTCCAAATCCCGCCGACGGCGGTCAGGCGCCCTATCT
Organism: Smithella sp.; assembly: GCA_012797505.1. Lineage (GTDB taxonomy): Bacteria > Desulfobacterota > Syntrophia > Syntrophales > Smithellaceae > UBA8904. The sequence continues at coordinate 11,612 of JAAZOZ010000248.1, forward strand.
GGTTTATCGGCAGGCGGTGGACTCGGGCCTCTTCGACGCCGCTCCGCTTTTCAAATCGCTCGGGATTTTGAAAAAAAGGCTGAAGGCTGAAGGCTGAAGGCTTGTTATGTCCAGCGCCAGACACAGCCCTTGTCGCTGAAATCGGCGCTCAGATATCCTTTGGCCATAAAATCCCGCAGGGTTTTTTCGATCAGCAGTGGATCGCCGGAAACAGAGGTTTTCATTCGTTCGATCAGCAGGTTTTCCACCGCGTCTTTTCCGCCGGCCAGGGACGGCTCGATGACGCCCAGATTTTCCACAAGGTCTTCCTTGAGAACGGCATAGGTAATCTTCGTCCGCTTCTGGCCTTCAACCCGCAAATCGTCGTAGGGCGTGTTGATGCCCTTATTGTAGTTGTCCACCACCTTCTGCCAGTCGCCGCTCACCTCGGCTTCATACCGGCCGACAAAATCCCGGATGTCCTGGGGAACAAGCTCCGAAGTTTTCACGATCGCGTCGTTGGCGTCATATTTGGACCAGTCCCGGGTCAGAATTTGCAGATCGTAGCGCTCCACTTTCTCGCACAGGGTCGTGCCCGGGAAAGGCGCCAGGTAGTGGTAGCCGTACATGATATCCAGGCTGCGGGCAAAGTCATCCGTCCGCTGAAGCGTCTCCTTCGTTTCGCCCGGCAGCCCGACCATAAAGGAGGCATGCGCCAGCATCCCCGCCTTCTTGCACATTTGGACGGCCTCGGCCGCCTGTTGAAGGGTAATGCCCTTGCGCACCCTTTTGAGCATTTCCGGACAGCCCGACTCCACGCCGAAGCTGACGCTGTCGCAGCCCACGGACGCCATCTCGTCAAACATTTCCTGCGTAACGGTGTCCACGCGCGCAAAGGCGCTCCAGGTGAATTTCAGGCCGCGCTCCCGGATGCCCCGGCAGATTTCCCGAACGCGGTCGGTGTCCGACGCAAACAGGTCGTCGGCGATGTTCATCCGGTCAAAGCCCAAATTCAGAACCTGCTCGATCTCATCGAGCACCAGAGCCGGATTGCGGCGGCGGACTTTCGCGCCGACCATTTTTCTTCCCAGACAAAAAATGCAGCCGTGCGGACACCCGCGGCCGGTAATCATGCTGACGGGATATCCCAGCGCCCGGTAGCGGGAGATGGGCAGCAGACGGCGGGCGGGAAGCGGAATGCGATCGACATCAGCAATGAAATCTCTCCGGCCGGTGTTGACGATCTCATTGCCTTCACGAAACGCAATGCCCCGCACCTGCGGCCATTGATTTTTTTGCCGGATCAGCGGCGCGAATTCGACGATGGTATCATCCGCCTCGCCGATAAAAATCACGTCGATTTCCGGATAGGTTCGCAGCGTCTCTTCCACGGTAAAGGATACGTGGGGTCCGCCCATCATCGTGAGGATGCCGGGATCGATGCTTTTCACATCGCGCAGAATCCGCTGTCCATCGTAAAAATTCATCGTGACCGAACCGGCGCCCACGGCATCCGGTTGAAATTCGGCCAGTTGAGCGGCCAGTTTTTCTTTGGAATAATGGGAGATGATATAGTCGAAAACCCGCACTTCGCAGCCCGCCGCTTCAAAGGCCGCGGCGACATAGGCGATGCCCAGGGGCGGCGAGGGGAATTCTTCCAGCGGGTAAGGGGCGGCAATCACGGCAACGCGCATGGGGTCAATCTCCTTTCCGCGGGAAAAGCAGCGATCGGAACCAGCCGATCATCGTGTTGCCTTTCATCATGTCGCGATCAATCTCTTCAAATTCTTCTGCCAGTTTGGCGGGATTGGCCAGCCATTCCATGCGCGTCCGGATCGGTTTGTCCGGATCCAGATATTTGATCACCGCCGCCGGATTCCCGGCGGCAATTGCGTTGGCCGGAATGTCCTTGACCACAATGGAACCGGCGCCGATCACGGCGTTGTCCCCGATCGTCACCCCCTTGCAGATCACGGCGTTCTCGCCCAGCCAGACGTTGTTGCCGATGCGGACCGCCTGGGTGACGCCCACCGGCTGACTGCGATCGTACAGATCATGCCAGTCGGAATCGCTGATGCTGACATGCTGGGCCGTCATGCAGCCGTCGCCCATCGTGACCGAGGTGGCCGCCATGATTCTCGTCCCCGGGCAGATCAAACAGCACCGGCCGATTTCAATTCTTCCGGAACTCTTCCAGGCCGGCCAGACGGTCAGCCTCACTTTCTTGTCCGGGGTGGCGATGACATTGGAATAATCCCCCAGGGAAACCGGCCCGCCGAATATTTCCACGTGCCAGGGCTTCATAAAGACCAGCCCGCGGCCGAAAACTTCGAACTGCGGCGCCAGAAAATACCGGGCATACATCTTCTGGAACTTATTGTAAAAGCGCTTGATGTAGTAGGGTCGATGATCTTTCAGCAATGTCTTACTCTTTTCAAAATGGCGCGGCGGACAACGAAATTCGCAAACCCCGCCGCCGGGAGTCTGGCGCCGTTTTCAGGAATGCATCAGGGTTTCTCCGGCCAGCGGTTGTGGGCGAATATTTTTGAGGCAGGTGTCATGCCGTTGAGGGCATCCCAGGCCAGCAAAACCGCCGCGGCCGTCCAGCCGGTTTTTTCCTCCGGCCAGATCACGGTGTCGGGAAACGTCACGCCCATCCAGTAGGAGCCATCCGGATAGCGTTTGTCGCCAAGCCAGCTGAAGATGGCCCGGGCGCGGGTAAGGTCTTCCATGGCGGCAAGCGTCAGGATAAATTCCGATGTTTCGGCCATGGTCACCCAGGGACGGTCGCTGACGCAGCGCACCCCCCAGTCGGGCACAACAAATTTGTCCCACAAATGATCGATTCGGGCTTTGGCCTCACTTCCCCGGACGGCCCCGCACAGGATGGGATAGTACCAGTCCATCGAAAAACGGGACTTGATCATGTTGAACAGATCGGGCCGGTTGCGAATCGTCTCTCCCAGCCGCTCTTTGGCCTTCTGCCAGGCGGGTCTTTTGATGTCCAGCACGTCCGCGATGGCCAGCGCGCATTTGAGGCTCATGTAAATGGAACTGCAACCGGTGAGGAGCGCCATCTTGTCGATGGCGCCTTCGCGGTTTCGCGCCCAGTAGATTTCTCCCTCCGGCGCCTGCAGACCCAGCGCGTATTGAATGCCGCGCGACAGCGCAGGCCACATGGTTCGAAGAAATTTTTCGTTGTGGGTGATCAGATAGTGATGATAAACGCCCACGGCGATGTAGGCGGCAAAATGAGTTTCCTTCGTCGAATTGGTGACCACGCCGTCGCGGATTTCCGACCACCAGCTCCCATCCGGCAACTGAGTGGAAACCAGCCAGGCATAGGCGCGCTCCGCCTCGTCGATAAATCCGGCGACACTCAATCCCATGGCGCTTTCGATATGATCCCAGGGGTCCGTCTTGCCGCCCTGCGACCAGGGGATCTCGCCGTTTCCTTTTTGCAGAGAGGCAATGAAGTCGGCCACCTTTTCCACGTCAATGGGTTTGAGCTCTTCGCTCAGCGATATATTCAATTCCATACGGTCAGCCTTTTCTCAGATAAAACACAATGCTCTTTCCGATGACCGGATTCAACGCTTCTTCCAGAACCCGCACCGCCCTTGGCTTGCAAAACATGTCCCAAACCAGAAATTGATGATAAAGCTTCACAAAATAATTATCATCGTTCTTGATGCCGACCAGGCATTTCAACCACCAGTAGGGCGCGTGCAGCGCGTGTTTGTAGTTGATTTTCCAGCACTTCATCCCCTGCCCCGCCAGCATCCTGCGCAGGTCTTTCTTCTTATAAATGCGGATGTGCCCGCCTTCATCGCTTGCGTACGCCGGAGAAATCAGCCAGCAGATGCGCTCGGAAAAATAGCGCGGAACACTGACCACCAGGGTTCCTCTGGGCTTCAGCACGCGGACCAGTTCCTTCAGGGCCGCTTCGTGCTCCGGGATGTGCTCCAGCACTTCGGAGCAGATCACACAGTCAAAGGTTTCGTCCGCGAAGGGCATTTGCGTAATGTCGGCGCTGGTCACGGAAACGTCCCGGGAAAGCGCATCCGGCATCTCCCGAAGCGCCCGGACCGCCTCGGCCACATCGGCGGGATTCCGGTCGATCCCGAAAATCTTCAAACCCGGCAGTTTCGCGAGCGCCCGCAAATGCCTGCCGGTGCCGCACCCGGCATCCAGAACCGCGAATCCCGGCTTCAGCTTGAGTTCATGCAAATCAATGGTAATCATGAATCGCCTCGCGATAGACGTCGGCCGATTCCCGGGCGGCTTTCTTCCAGCTGAACACGGAATGCACACGCGCCAGTCCCGCCTGCGCGTATCTCTTTCTTTCTTCGGGAGCATCCAGCAGATGCTCGATCGCCTGCGCCAGCGCTTTCGCGTCGGCGGGCGGAACGATAATGCCGGCATCCCCCACCACTTCCGGAAGCGCCCCGCCGGAGGTGGAAACGAGCGGCACGCCGCAGGCCATCGCCTCAGCCGCGGGAATGCCGAAGCCCTCGTACAGTGACGGCACGACGGCCATCGTCGAATGGGCGTAATAATCGGCAAATTCCTCGTTGGCAATTCGTCCGGTAAAATGCACGACATCGGACAACCCGAGACTGGCCACCAGGTTTTCAATGATGCCGTCTTTTTTGGGCTGGCCGATGACCGTCAGCTTGATCGGCCGCTTGCGGCGGATCTGATCCACCGCCTCCAGAAGATACCTCAGTCCCTTGAGCGGCGTATCCGCGCTGTTGGTCACGATCAGGGAATTTTCCGGCCGGGGTCCGTTTTGCTTGGGATAAAAGAACTCATTGTTGATGCCGTTGTGCACAACCCGGAATCTGTTTTCATCCAGGGCAAACTCTTTGGCAATGTCCTTTCGGGTGAAGGAGGACACGGTAATGATGTGCGAAAAGCTTTTGGCGACCTTCAGCTGCATATTGATGAACGAATACCAGCGGTACACCCGGAATTTCTGGCGCAGCGTTTTGGCCGCCTTGTACTCCTCCTGCCGGTCCACCGTGATCGGATGGTGAATCGTGGGGATCGTCGGCAAAACGTTTTGCGCCAGCCGGCCGATGCCGTAAGACAGGCACTGGTTGTCATGAACAATGTCGTAATCGCCGCGGTGTTTCTTCAGATAGTCATAGACCCGCTCTCCGAAGGTATAGGGCTCGGGAAAACCGCCCGCGCAGACGCTCAAAAACTCATACAGGTTCAGCGGATGGACCAGATCCCCGAAATGTTCCGGCCAGAACAGATGGTCGGGATGATAGAGATCCAAGCCGGGCATTTGAATCAGGCGGACAGGATCGTCGAGATGCGGATAGGGCGGTCCGGAGATGACGTCCACCTGATGGCCTTCATCGGCCAGCGCTTTGCTCAAATGCCTGATATAGACGCCCTGCCCTCCGCAGGTGGGGTTGCCACGATACGTGAGCAGACAAATCTTCAACGGCCCTGAACTTGATTTTTTTTTCACGCCAGGACCCTTTTTACAATCTTTTGGGAATTTTTTAACATGATGACTATTTCTTTCTCGGACAAGCCGGCGCCGCGGGCAATGTTCATGGCCAGAGGGCGGCCCACAAAATCGCCCGGCGCGTGAGCGTCGTTGTTGAGCACAAGCCGGGCCCCGCATTTTCCGGCCATCGCCGCCACATGGCCGTTCGTGTAACTATGCCCCCGGCGGGTGGTGATCTCCAGAAAAACACCTTTTTTCGCGGCCAGCTTTGCCTCTTGGGCCGTAATCAGCCCGGGATGAGCAAGAATATCCACTCCCGCGCGGATGGCGGCCAGATTGGTCCCGGGGGAAACCGGCTCCGTGAGGGTTTCCCCGTGCACAACCACTATTTTCGCCCCCAGCTTTCGGGCCTCGAAAGTGAGCGCGACGATGTCGTAGGGATCCACATGCGTCAGTTCCACGCCCGGTATTGCGAAAATGTTCCCTTTTTCCGATATCTTGCTACAAACCCTGACTATTCGCGGGATAATGAAATCGATATTGGAATAATCCGCATGGTCCGTGAACGCAATCGTCCGGTATCCCGCGGCACAGGCCCTCCGGGCCGATTCCGCGGGAACAAGCGCGCCGTCGCTGAAAAGGGTATGGGTATGCAGATCAATCACGTACAGCCGTCCATAAGCTTTCGTTTCACTTCCAAAAACTAGTGGTCACTTAGCAAATTTGAAACACACAGTCAATAAAATGATGAATTTTCTGAAAATTAAATCAATGGTTTTGCTTGTTTTTTCCGTGAAAATGACTTAGACCATCCTCGAAATGACGCAGCAGGCATTTTTTCGATGATTTCGAGGGACGGAAATACCCCCCGCGACAATAGACTAGAAGGAGATCGTTTATGCACACGTTTACACTGGATAAGCCTGACAACCTGATTGACTGGTGGCAGGAGAGCGAAGCAAAATTTGCCGAGCGAAGACTTTTCGGCACAAAAAACAAAAGCGGCGTTTATGAATGGGTCACGTACAGGGAGGTGGGCGCCCGCATCCATAACCTTCGGGCGGGACTGGCCCAACTGGACATCAGCCAGGGGGATGTCGTCGGCATTATCGCCAACAACCGCGTGGAATGGCCCATTGTGGCTTTCGCCGCCTGGGGACGCATCGCCCGCTTTGTCCCCATGTACGAAGCGGAACTGGTGCAGATCTGGAAATACATCATTGCCGACAGCCGGATTAAAGTCCTGTTTGTTTCCAAACCGGAAATCTATGAGAAAATAAAGGACTTCCCGAAGGATATTTCCACGCTGAAGCATATTTTTGTGATCGACGCCGAAGGCGATAATTCCATGGCCGCGCTGGAAAAGAAAGGCGCCGCCAAGCCCGTCGCCGCACAGGTCCCGAAACCGGACGACATCGCCGAACTCATCTACACGTCGGGAACCACCGGCAATCCCAAAGGCGTTCTTTTGTCGCACGGCAATTTTACCAGCAACTCTCTGGCGGGCCTGAAAATGTATCCCGAACTGGCGGAAAACGAAGGCCGGGACGTGGTGACGCTCGCCATCCTGCCCTGGGCCCATTCTTTCGGTCAGACCGGCGAACTGTACGCGGTCATCCGGCTGGGCGGCTCCATCGGCCTGGCGGAAAGCCCCGCGACGATTGTCGATGACATTGCCAAGGTGAAACCCACCTTTCTGGTTGCCGTGCCCCGCGTTTTCAACCGCATTTACGACGGCCTCTGGGCCAAAATGAACAAGGAAGGCGGTCTGGCCAAAAAACTTTTCGTCATGGGCGTTGAGGCGGGGAAGAAAAAACGCGAGCTGGCTGCGCGGGGCCAATCCGATTTTCTGACCGAACTCAAATTCAGGATCGCGGACAAAATCGTCTTTTCGAAAATCCGCGAAAAGCTGGGCGGCCGGGTGAAGGGCGCCATGACCGGCAGCGCCGCGATGAATCCTGAAATCGGTCATTTCTTCTTTGACATCGGCCTGCCGGTTTACGACTGCTACGGGCTCACGGAAACGTCGCCGGCTGCAACCATGAACGCCTCCTATGCCTACCGCCTGGGCAGCGTCGGCCGGGCCATCGAGAAGGTCCGCATCGTGATCGATTCTTCGGTGGTGGAGGAAGGCGCCACCGACGGCGAAATTATCGTTTACGGCCCCAATGTCATGAAAGGCTACCATAACCGGCCGGAAGATACGGCCGCGGCCATGACGCCGGACGGCGGCTTCCGCACCGGCGACCGCGGCCGCCTGGACAAGGACGGCTACCTCTTTATCACGGGACGCATCAAGGAGCAGTACAAACTGGAAAACGGGAAGTTCTGCTTCCCCGTATCCATCGAAGAAGAAATCTGCCTGTTGCCGCTGGTTCAGCAGGCGGTCATTTACGGATACAACCGCCCCTTCAACATTTGCATTGTCGTTCCCGACTTTGACGTTCTGAAAAACACCGCAAAAGAAAAAGGACTGCCGACGGACATCAACGAGCTGGTCGAAAGACAGGATATCGTGGATATGTACGGCGCCGCGATCACGGCTCATCTCAAAAACAAGTTCGGCGGCTACGAGATCCCCAAAAAGTTTTTGCTGATTCCCGAACCGTTCACGCTGGAAAACGGCACGCTGACCCAGACCATGAAGCTCAAACGCAAAGTAGTGCTGGATAAATTTCAGGATCGGATTGAAGCGCTGTACCGGTAGCAGGATCCGTGTCCCGCAGGAACAATAAAAAAAGCCGGCTCCTTTTTACGCGAGCCGGCTTTTTTTCAATGATGACAAATGAAAGTTATTTAACCGCGTCCTTCAAACCCTTTCCGGCCTTGAATACCGGAACCTTCTTGGCGGCGATCTTGATGGCTTCGCCTGTCTGGGGGTTTCTGCCTTTGCGGGCCTTTCTCTTGCTGACAGAGAAGGTGCCGAATCCCACCAGCGTCACGCTGTCGCCCTTCTTGAGCGCCTTCTGAATTGCCGCCAACGCAGCGCTGATGGCCACGTCAGCCTCTTTCTTCGTGCACGTCACTTTTGCTACTTCTTCGACCAATTCTGCTCTGTTCATTGCTCACCCCTTTAAATTTTATTTTGTAAAACGATGGTGACTCATTAACCTTAATTCAAAAAAAAATCTACTGTTTTTTGTAAAATTCATCCGATTATTTTCGTGTATTTTGAGGCCTGAAGCGCTTTCCGGCCGTTTTTCCGCCCGAAGCGCATATCCGCTCTTCAAATTTCCCATGTTTTGCTGTAAAGGGAAAATGAATCTGAAGGGAAGGATCATGCGCGCCAGGACTATCTTATTTTTCGCCTTTTTATTTGCCGTCATGCCGGCCTGGCTGTCCGCGGAAAAAATGACCGGCAACTGGCGGTTGACCGGCTACACGAAATACCGTGATGCCGTCTTTGTGGACCGCGACCGGATTTCACAACCCTCTCATGACCTTACGGCGGCCTGGATCAAGATCGCCCCGTCCGGAAAAAGCAGGCACCTGCGCTTCGTTGCCGAATACATGAAATCCGTCCAAAAATGGAATCCGCAATTCAAATCCGTCGAAATCCTTTGTGAAATCAATTGTTCCAGAGATTTCATCCGTTTTAAGGAATTTGTCTATCTGGACAAAGACAGAAACGTTCTTCACAAGGCCCATGAAACGGGAACGCAATGGTTCCTGATCAACCCCGGCAGCACCTGGCATTTCGTAAAAAAAGAATCTTGCGCCATCCAATAAAAAAACAGGGAGAAGAAACTATGAGCACTCAACCGGTAAAGATCCCCACAACCCTAAGCGCGTCCGAATTCCTTCTGAAAATCATTGAAATTGCACCACGGCTTCCGTCGATGATCTTCAACCTGATCAAAGGATTGAAAAGCATCGGCAGCAATACCAACAACTCCTGGGGGCTGGAACTGGAAAGGATTGCCGCCCAATACCCGCAAAACGCCGCGGTCAAGTCTCCTGACGGCACCCTCACCTACCAGGAGCTCAACGAGCGGGCCAACCGTTTTGCCCACTATCTGATCTCCAAAGGCGTCCGCCGCGGCGATGTGGTGACGCTTTGCTTTGAAAACCGTCCCGAGCTGCTGGCCGCCTACTGCGGTTGCTCAAAGGTCGGAGCCATCGCCTCGCTGATCAACACCAATCAGCGGGGAGACTCTCTGGTGCACAGCTTCAACCTCAACCGGGGCAAAGTTGTCCTGATCGGCGAGGAATGCTGCGAGTTTTTCATCGAGGCGCGCTCCGGAATCGATCTTTCTCAATCGACGCTGGGAATGGTCCGGGACGCGGGGCAATTCAAGACCAAAGACGTCCCCGACATTACGGATGAGCTGGCGCGGCAAAACGGCGCGAATCCCTCCACCACCAAAAGCGTCACACTGAAAGACACCATGGCGTATGTTTACACCTCCGGAACCACCGGGGGACTGCCGAAGGCGGCCGTCATCATCAACAAGCGGACCCTGTCGGCCATGTTCTGGTTCGGGAAATTCGTCATGCCCGTCAAACCCACGGATACGATTTATATTCCGCTTCCCTTTTTCCACACCAACGCCATCACCGTCGGATGGCCGCCGGCGCTTTATAACGGCGCGGCCGTAGCCCTGCGCAGAAAATTCAGCGCCAGCAAATTCCTGGACGACGTCCGGCAGTTTCAGGCGACCCATTTCGTTTACGTGGGAGAAGTCTGCCGCTATCTGATGGCCACGCCCGCAAAACCCGATGACCACCAAACAACGCTGAAATACATCTGCGGCAACGGGCTTCGGCCGGATATCTGGATGCCGTTCAAAAAACGGTTCGGCATTGATAAAATATACGAGTTTTACGGCGCGGCCGAAGGGGTGGGTGTTTTCACGAACTTCCTGAACATCGACTACAGCGTGGGCACCAGCGTGACGCCGTTCGCCATCGTGGCCTACGACACCGAAAACGACCGGCCCGTCAAAGACGAGAAGGGCTTTTTGAAAAAAGTCGGCAAGGGCGAAACCGGCCTTCTGATCATGGAAATCTCCGAAAAAACGCCCTTCGCCGGGTATTCGGACAAGAAAAAGACGGAAGAAAAAATATTCCGAGACGTTTTCCGCAAAGGCGACCTGTGGTTCAACACCGGCGACATGCTTCGAAACATGGGTTTCCGTCACGCGCAGTTCGCCGACCGTCTGGGCGACACGTTCCGCTGGAAAGGCGAAAACGTGGCCACGCAGGAAGTCGAAAAAGCGATCGACACCTTCCCCGGCGTCAAGCAGTCTGCGGTTTACGGCATCTCCATGCCCGGCAGCGACGGAAAGGCCGGAATGGCCGCCGTCATTCGGGACGAAAATGCGGCGATCGATCTGTCCCGGCTGGTGGCCCACCTGAAGACCGGCCTGCCCAAATACGCCGTGCCGATTTTCATCCGTTTCGTTCCGGATTTTGAATGGACCGCGACGCACAAAATCAAGAAGACCAATCTCAAGAATGAAGGCTACGATCCGGCGCGGGTCAGGGAGGAACTGTATGTGCTTCTGCCGGGGAGCGAAACCTATGTGCCCGTCAGTGAGGAAATATATCGCAATATAACGGCCGGAACGTACAAATTTTAACGGCTTCGTAAAAAGCCCGGCTTATTGCGGGTTCATCAATTTTTAACGGCCGATGCCGTCTTTGGCGAAGGCAACGGCAAGGCGCCAGGGCGTGCCGTGCAGTTCAACGGTGCGCCATTCCACGACTTTGGTTATCGGCGCCTCGCCGACTTTTCGGTAAAAATGGTAAACACCCGATCCTTCGCGGGCGCCGGCCATCCTGCGGCAAAGTTTAATCAGCTCCGGAAACGGCTGGTACAATGGATCGGTGAAGATGTTGAGACCGATCTGTTTCGTATCTACATCATATATAAAAAGACCGTCGGTTTGCATCAGAAAAATGGAAACCGGTATGTTGGCGGCGATCGGTCCAATCATGCTCGAAAGCAGGTATTCCGGCGCAAACAGGGCTGAAACCGATCCCGAAAATTCTCGATCCGTCGAGAATACCGGATGATGAATGACAACGGACCGGGGGCCTTCGACGGAAAGGAATGAGCCGCTCAATACCGGCTTGTGGGTTTTGAACAGCCGGACCATGTGCGCCTGCCTGCTAATGTCGGCGCCTTCGGACGACCGGTGCGCCGGCGGCTCCACCGCCACCATGATTCCTGCATCGCTCACGGTCTCGCAGTCGATGATATAGGGGTTTGCCCTGTAAAGGCCCTTGAGAATGCCACGCGCAAAATCTCCCTGAAGATCCCTGCCGGCCAGCACCTTGGCACTGTGCCGCAGATCATTGTCCAGTTTGTTTAAAGCCGTCTGAATCTCGGATTGCAGACGGGTCAACAGGTCGCGCAATTCCTGACGGGACAGCACCGTCCGGTGTCCGCTCGCGACGGGAACCGTCATCTCGCCCGACACGATTTTTGCCTGCAGCGCCTGAACCTGCTGATGGATGCTTTCAGGAATCAGCTTCTTGTTCTGGTCATTATACACAAATCCGACGCCGTGTTCCTTCAGCCCCAGTGTCTTGAGGCCTCCCGAAAAATTTCCGCGGACGCAGGATTGAACAACGTCGAATACCGCCCCGTCGATGTTTTTCAGCATGCTCGTCAGGACGCGGCCGGGCGCCTGCGCGCTCTGATCGATGTCCACGCCGATCGCCAGACGGTTCATCTCCCTCGCCGCCCGGAAGAGGCCCGCTCCCGTTTCGCCGGCGGCATGATAAATGACGTCCGCTCCGTTCTTATACATGCGCGCCGCGATCCGGTAACCTTTCTGCGGATCCCGGAAGGCCTGTCCGGTGATGCCGGCATATTGTGAATGGATGCGGATCCCCGGCCGGACGGCTTTTGCGCCCGCCTCATACCCTGCCTGAAATTTGCGGATGATCGGGCTGTCCATCCCGCCGATAAAACCGATTTTCCCCGTCTGGCTTTTCAGGGCCGCGATCGCCCCGACCAGACAGGACCCTTCCTCTTCCTTAAACGTCAGTCCGGCAAGATTCGGCGGCGGCGCGCTGAGGTTTCCCCTCTCATCGAATTTCACGCTGTAGTCCACCACGACAAATTTTTTATCCGGATGCCGGACGGCCAGATGGTCGAACTTCCCCGAAAAGGCAAAGCCGACGCCGATGATCACTTGCGCGTCGGAAGCCGCGGCCTCGTTTACGGCATGATCCAGATCCAGGTTTCGTTTATGTTCGATATAGACAGCCTGCACACCCAGCTCGGCAACCGCTTTTTCCATGCCGCTGTACGCGGAATCGTTAAACCCGCCGTCTCCCCGGCCGCCCATATCAAAGATCAGAACCGCCTTCAGCGGCGCCGGGCTCTGCGCCTTCCCCTGCTGAACGACCGCCAGAAAGCCCGCCAGCATCAGAAAACTCAAAAACAATATCGAGACTTTTTTCAATTTTCTCTCTCCCTCTTACTTTCTCGTCTTCACCACCGCTTTGACTTCGGAAAATTCCGCTGCCTGTCCTGCGCCGTCCGACGCGGCCTTGATCTTGACGCTCCGTGTTTTGACGCCGATGTCTTTCGATCTGGTTTGAACGGCGAAAACGCTTCCCTCGTCCTTCAGCTTCAAATCGCCCAGCTCGGAGACACTGGCATAGACAATGATGTTTTCCTCGCCGAAAGGAGGATTCACTTCGAGTTCAAACCGATCCTTGCCGGAAGGGATCTCGTAAATCACGCCGCCCTGAAAATAGTGATCCTGCCGGTAGGGATTGGGCAGGAGCTGCAGGGTATTTTTCGCCGCGTCCCG
>JAAZOZ010000249.1 GCA_012797505.1 Smithella sp.
ATCAATATCGATCCCCAATACCCGACGGCGTGCGGCCTTCGGGTCAAGTGTTGCGTGCGCTTCAACTGCTTCGCAGTAGTCCAGCAGGGCCAACATGGAAGCGCTGAGAATTAGTGAACCGCCATGAGCGATGCCGGTTTCGATGATGAGATCCGGTTTGACCTGCCAGACCAATTCCTGGATGGCGACCATGTCCTGGGGATATTGAATGATCGGACGGGACAACCACGAAAAATTATATGAATACTCGGCCTTTATTGATTGGCGCATAAATTCCGATTTAGCGTCCATCAGATTCGCATTTTTGCCGTTATCTTCAATCCGCAATTGAACTTGTCTTTCAAAACTCATTTTGATCCACCCTGTAATAAAGAAAACGATTTCCCGAGCTTTCCTTGATTTCGTCAAAGTAATTGGAATTCATAACCAATATAACATCATCCGGCGTCAGACCCGACATCCCTTCTTCTGGCGATGACACCCGCATGCCCGTCACCGGCATGTATTTCCTCTGTTTGAAGGGATTTATATCAATCACTAAATCCGGCAAAATCGCGCCCCTTCGCAGCAAATGTAATGCGAAGATGACGCCTTTCGATGCTCCACCCCATATCGCATATTTTTTATTTTTTCCGTTTCTCATCAATGTGACCGCGCGATCTATCCCGGCCAGGAAGTCTGGCGGAAAATGGAAAGTACGTGCGTCCTCCATTGGACTGCGGCGCAAAGAAGCGATATCGGCAACGACATAAAGATATTGTCCGCCGAAAAAAGTCCCCGAGTCAATGACCCTGTCGAATAGACGGAAAAAATCGGATCGCCTGAAATAATTCACATGCTCATAAAACAGGTCATACCAGGCCCTGTTATCTCTTATCCATTCAAGACAAGGCACTTCGATATAAACAAGACCTTTACCGCCGTTGGCTTCCGCGATGGACGTCAGGAATTTCATCGGTTGGTGAATGTGTTCAAGAACATGGCGGAGAATGACGGCCTCTCCTGTCATGCCCAGCGACGGTGAAAACGATTCCCTGACAATATCGGGATCATTTCCTTCATAGGCAGGATCGATGCCGGTGATACAGAAACCTTGCTTCTTCAATAAATCAAGAAATCTTCCCTTACCGCACCCGACTTCAAGAATGGATTTCCCGGAAAAATGGCGTCTGACGATGTCCGCAACTTCGTGCAGATGCTGCTCGAACACACGGGAATAACCCTGCTCATTCTGGTAATTTTCGTCGTAAGACATCAACTCCGGCATGAAGGCATCATTGCATACGATGCCGGTTAGCGAATCCTGCATCAGCCTCAAATCTCCAACGGGACATTTGATCGCATCGCCCGCAGTGTCGAATAAACGATTCTGCTGGACCGGCATGGCATTCATTTGAAAAATAATTTTTTTATTCATGACTCGGATAATGGCTGAACGATTTTATGGCGGCCCGCTCTTATTCGCCTTTCCTGTTCTTCCACCACGCAACCGTCTCGCGAATGCCTCTTTCCGGATCATATTGCGGATGCCACATCAGTTCCTCGGATAGTCTTTTTATATCACCCAATAAAATCGGCGGTTCATTTTCTTTTTGCGGCAATGCTCCCAAACGAACCAGGTCTTTCCTGTCTATTTGATCGGCAATCGACAAAATAATGTCCTTTAAAGCGACTGGCTTCCCGGATGCAATGTTGACAGGCCCCCGGCCGTCGCTCGCAAGCAAGGCAACAAAAGCCGCCGCCACGTCTTTGACATACAGAAAATCACGGATTTGCCGGCCATGCGAACACGGCGCTTCTTTATTGCTCAGCAAATTCAGGATAACCGAGGGAACGAGGCGGCAAGGATTCTCGAAAGGCCCGTAAAGAAAAAATATCCTTCCCCATGCGCTGCTCAAACCGGTCACTTTTGAATATTCTTTCAACACATGTTGTGTGGCGTTTTTGCACGCGCCGTAAAGCGTCGATGGCGCAAGCGGCGTAGCCTCTTCGGAACAATAACCGTATTTCCAGTCGTATTCGGCACATGTGCCGGCCATGACAACCCGCCTTCCGCCTGTCCCGTGGAAGGCCCGCAACAAACGCAGACTTCCCTCGACCCAGCGAATATTCTCAACCGAATTCCAGTATTCGCCCGGTTTGGCGTACCAGGCAAAATGAAGGAGATGTGTGGGACGGATGGACTCGATCAATTCATCCGTCTTCTGAACATCCAGCAAATCCGCATTATGCCAACAAACATCGTGCAGGTTATTTTCCGGAATGACGACATCTGCGGCATGGACTTCAAAACCTTTGTCCAACAAAAGCGGAAGGCAATGTTTCCCGACAAATCCCGCCGCGCCGGTTACCAACACCCTCTTTGTGTTATTCTTAGAAGCCATTATCATTTTACGATTTGCAATTCAGGCACAGCGGTCACAAACCTGCCGCCCCAATCGCGGACATAGGAGAGCTGCTCCATGATTTCCGCCTTCAGATTCCAGGGCAGGATGACCACATAGTCCGGACGCTGCTTCCGGAGATGATCCTCGGACACAATGGGAATGCGGCTGCCCGGAAGATACTTTCCCTGTTTGTTCGGATTTTTGTCCACCACATACGGCAGAAGATCCGGACGGATGCCGGCATAATTGAGCAGGGTGTTTCCCTTGGCAGCTGCGCCGTAAGCCGCGACGGTCTTTCCCTGACGCGCGGCTTCCAGCAGAAAGACAAGAAAATCATTTTTTACTTTGTTCGCCTGCTCCTGAAACCCACGGTAGTAGGCGGCCTTGTTCATCCCGGCTGCGGCTTCCCGCTCCAGCAGATGCGCCACTTTTCCGCTGACGGCTTGCGTTCCCGCGTCCGACCTCTGGGCGAAGACTCTCAGGCTGCCGCCATGGGTGTCCAGTTCTTCCACATCGAATACGGAAAGACCGTTTGTCCTGAAGATTTGATGGACCGTGCGGAAGGACAGGTAAGAAAAATGTTCGTGGTAGATCGTGTCAAACTGCTTCTGTTCGATCAACTGCATCAGATGCGGAAACTCGAAAGTCGCAACGCCATGAGGCTTGAGCAGAATCGCGAACCCTTTTACAAAATCGTTGATGTCCGGAACATGCGCCAGAACATTATTGGCCACCATCAGATCGGCCTGCCTGCCCCGATCCGCCAGTCTCTGCGCCAGATCGACGCCGAAAAATTCTTCCAGTGTTTCGATGCCTTTGAGCCGGGCCGCGGCAGCCGTTCCGGCGGTTGGTTCGATGCCAAGACATGGAATGCCGCGCTGCCTGACGTACTGAAGCAGATACCCGTCGTTGGACGCCACCTCCACCACGTGGCTGCGGCCGCTCAGGCCGAAGCGCTTTACCACGGCTTGGAGATACTGCTCGGCATGGGCCAGCCATATGGCGGAAAAAGAACTGAAGTAGGCGTATTCGTCGTTGAACAACTCCGCGGCCCGCGAATAGGCCTCCGCCTGCACCAGCCAGCACGACTCGCAAACCAGAACCTTCAGCGGAAACCATTTCTCCGGCCTGCGCATCGTCAGTTTGGTCAGATACGCGTTGGAAGGCGGGGCGCTGCCCAGATCGATCAGCGTCAAGGCGACTTCCGCTCCGCAGTGGCGGCATTTCATACGTCAACTCCCTGAAAAGAATGATCAATAAAAGAATGGCGGCTGTCTCGCTCCGAAATATCCGTCACGGGTATCGGCCATACTACCCCCGCCCGGGGATCGGCGCAATGGATCGCGCCTTCCGAACCCTCACAAAAAGGCGCCGTGTGCAGATAGATCAATTCGCAATCGTCAACCAGCGTCTGAAAACCGTGCGCGAACCCCTCGGGGATCAGCAGGCTTTTGCGGTTGGCGGCGGAAAGAATTTCGCCGTGCCAGCGCAAAAACGTGGGCGACCCTTTTCTGACATCCAGGGCGACATCATACACTTCGCCGCGCAGACAACTGACCAGCTTTCGCTCTGCGTGCGGCGGATACTGAAAATGCAGGCCGCGTACAGCCCCCTTCTTCACGGTACAGGTATGATTGATTTGGACAATGGATTTTTTCCAGCCGGCTGCCTGAAATTCTTCTGCACAAAAAAAGCGACAGAGGAATCCGCGCGCATCTCCAATCGGCTTGCGCTCAACGACAAAAAGCCCCGCAAGAGACGTCGGCTGAAAATTAAAGCGGCTGTTCGGTTTCACTTCCAGATTTTCCACCTGGCCATACCATTGTCCCAAAGCCGGTTGAGATACTCCATGTCCCGCAGGGTATCCATGCACGCCCAGAATCCTCTGTGCTTGTAAACCATCAACTGACCTTCTCCGGCGATCCTCTCCAGCGGGCCGACCTCCAGATCGCACAAATCATCCGTAGTCAGGTAATCCAGAATTTTGCGGCTGAAAACAAAAAACCCGCCGTTGATGAAGCCTTTTCCGTCCTGCGGCTTTTCACTGAACGTCTCCACGCTGTCGCCGTCGATCTTCAGCTCGCCGAAACGGGATGCGATATTGATCCCCGTCACCGTCGCCAGTTTTCCGTGCGCCTTGTGGAAAGCCAGCAGCTTGCCGATATCCACGTCCGCGATCCCGTCGCCGTAAGTCATCATAAATGTGTCGCCCACGATATATTTCTCCACCTTCTTGAGGCGGGCGCCCTTGAGGGATTTTTCCCCCGTGTCGGCCAGGGTGATTTTCCAGCCGGCCTCGTCATGGGCATAGTGAATGCACGTTTTTTCCGGCTGTCCCAGTTCGATCGTGACGTCATTGTTCATCAGCTCATAATGACAAAAATAATTTTTGATCATGTCGCCTTTATATCCCAGAGCGAGGACAAACTCTTTGAAGCCGAACTGCGAATAGTATTTCATGATATGCCAGAGAATGGGATACGGCCCGATGTTGACCATCGGTTTGGGGCGAAATTCTGTTTCTTCCCGAAGCCGCGTCCCCGCGCCGCCGCAGAGGATAACGACTTTCATGTTTTCAGTCATCTCTCTTCCACCTCTTTTCCTTTTATCCTGCTTTCATAGTTTCGGATCTGTTCGACGCACAGAGGATACATGTCCTTCGCTTGTCCTTCAGCGTAAAAACGCTTGTACCAGGATGCGGTCATCCGCAGGCATTCATCGATACTGAAAACACCGTGCCAGCGGAGCCTCGCGTGCGCCTTGTCGCAGTTCAGTTTGAGAAGCGTCGCCTCGTGAAGAGCATGCGGATCCGAAAGATCCGTCCAGGAACCGCCGCCCCAGTATTTAATCAGCCTGTCCGCCATTTCCGCGACCGTCAGGTGGCTTGCGTCATCGGGACCGAAGTTCCAGGCGCCGGAATATTCTTCAGGATCTCGAAGCAGCGCAGCGCCGAGCGCCAAGTATCCGCCCAGCGGTTCCAGGACATGCTGCCAGGGTCTCACCGCTCGGGGATTGCGGATCTCGATCGCCCGTCCCTCGCTCAGGGCGCGGATGCAGTCGGGAACCAGTCGGTCCTTTCCCCAGTCGCCGCCGCCGATCACATTGCCGGCCCGGACGGAGGCCGCGCCGATGGATCTGCCCTTCAGAGCTTTCGGCGAAAAGAACGATTTCAGATAAGCCCCAAAAACCAGCTCCGCGCACCCCTTGGATGCGCTGTAGGGATCGTGTCCGCCCATTGGATCATTTTCGCGATAGCCCCAAATCCATTCCCGGTTTTCGTAGCATTTATCGCTGGTGATATTGACCAGCACTTTTACACTGCCGGTTTTTCGGACAGCCTCCAGCACATTCACCGTCCCGCCGATATTCGTATCAAAAGTCACTTTCGGCTCTTGATAGGAGAGCCGGACGAGCGGCTGGGCGGCGAGGTGAAAAACAAATTCCGGCTGATATTTCTGGAAGACTGCCGTCAGTCGATCGGGATCGAGGATGTCCCCGTGAACATGCGAAATTTTTTCTTCGAGCCTTGAGGCCTGAAAATTGTTGGGCGCGCCGGGCGGATCAAGAGAGTAGCCTATGACATCCGCGCCGAGCTCTTTCAGCCATATCGCCAGCCACGAACCCTTGAAACCGGTGTGACCGGTGACCAAAACTTTTTTATTTTTGTATATTTCTCCAAACATAAAAAACTTACAGCTCCGCTCTCTGGGTTACAGGAACCGGGTACGGGGTCAAGGATGATAGGTCATGGGTCATGGGCGATGGGCAATGGTTGATGGAATGGAAAATTCAGAAACATGCCAACTGATACCAACAAATTGCGTTGATTGCGCCATAGAGCGCCGACCCGGATCACCCATCCGTCCACAGCATGAACGATGTTGCATTTTGTAGTGAATTAACGGAATTATGTCAATTGAAAAGAAGGGCAACGAGTGCGAGGTTATGGGTTATGGGTGTCATGGTGAGCCTGTCGAGTGGTGAGCCTGTCGAGTGGTGAGCCTGTCGAGTGGTGAGCCTGTCGAACCATGAGTAATGGTTGGAAGTATTGATGGACGAGAATACCGCCTTAAAAGAAAAGATGACTTCCGCTCCGCGATGCCCCGGCGTTTATATGAT
>JAAZOZ010000250.1 GCA_012797505.1 Smithella sp.
ATCATTTGCCCGGTTTGCAGCGAAGCAATCAAATCCTTTTCCGCCTGAATATCCGAGCGCGCCGTCAGAATGCGGAATTCCAGCGCCGAGCGCCGAACGGAGTCGGTCTCCTGGGCAAGCTCCGCCTGGTCTTTAGCCATATTTTTTTCGATGATCATTATATTCGCCAGATGAAAATCGATATTTTCCTTCCGGGCTTTTTCTTCATCCGTTGCCGGAATTTCCTCGTCGTCCTGGTCTTCTTCGGTTTGGGCGATTTCTTTGGTTTCAACGGGCGCCGGGACAGGCAGCAGCTTCTTTTCATCCTCTTTTAAATTGGCCGTGCCGATGATTTTTCCATGCTCTCTGCACAGTCGGCGTTTTGCCGCTACCTCTTCCGGCGTGCACTCCCTGCCGAATTTATTTCCCTTGATGTACTTGCCGTCCCGGTAAATCAGGCCGTCGCTCAGACCTCCGGCCCGACCTTCACAGTAATCGTATGTGCAATAGTAATAGCAGACGGTTCGGCCCTGCATCAGCTCTTTCTTGATTCTTTCGATATCCTTGGCGGACATTTCCGATGAAAAATTGGATGAAGGATATTTTTTGTCCACCGTCGCCCGATCGACAACGATCGGTTCGGGCGGTTTCTCTCCCGCCGCGGGCGTTGCGGGCGAAGAGGCTGCCGTCGGCGCTTCGGCGGCTGTTTTCCCGTCTTTGGCTGCCTGCGCGTTTTTCTGTTCCTCCCTTTTCTTTTCCGCTTTGATCGCCTTTTTGGCCGTCTTCATCGTTTCCTGATGCTTCTTCCGGGCCGCTTTTTTGGCTTCCTGAACATCCGGCGGATTTCCGACGGCGGTAATTTCTTTGACCACCTGCGCCAGCCGCGCCTGCATGGTCAGCAATTGGTTCTTTTGCATTTCCGCAATGGCCAGGCCTTCCCGGATGCCGTTTTCGCTTTCGTAACCGGCGGCAATGACTGCTTCTTCCCACGCCCCGTCAAATTCCACGGCAGCCGTAGCAATGGCCGCCCGCAATGTAAGAAACTCCGCCAGCAAAGGATTGAGCTTGTTGAAGTAGGCAACGCTTTCCGGCGTGGAATAATCAAAATACGCTCCCCATTTTGCGCTGAAACGTTTTTCCTCTTCGGGGGACAGCTCTCCCATCGTCTGCCGAAAAGCTTCCATGGCCGCGGTTACCGCGCCCTGGTATTGCGCAATGCTGAGCGTGTGGATGTCCAACGGCTCCTGAAGCGCAAAAGGCGCCACATCCTGAAGGTCAGGAATGCCTGCGTCGTCTGCGACCTTTTCTTCCGGCAGCGGCGGAGCTTTTGGCCCGGCACCGCTCACAACGCCGTAAAGATAGGCAAAGGTTTTATCCGGAGCGCTCCAGATCGACAAAGCTTTATTGCCGAATTTGGCGTTTAGTTCTTTCTGGGGATACCAGGGATCAGACTGAACCGTAACCGGTCCGGATGGCGAAGCCAGGGCTACCTGGGGGTTGAACCAATCTATTCGCTCTCCCGGGTCATAGACTTTCCAGGATTGCGAATCGGTCTGAAAAATGATTGTACCAGTGGAATCGACAGCCAGAAGCATCAGGCCGAAACTGCCGCCGCGGCGGCCACCAACAGTAAAAACATCTCCGTCAAAGAGCGTTGCAGCGGCGGAAAATGCAGGATGCGGAGCTTCATCCGGCCTGGTTTTAAAAGAAGGTTCGTATTTTCTCAGAGGTTTCCCGTTCAGATATACATCGGCGTCATCCGCCATATGCCAGTAGATGGTAACGGCGATACCCTGTGTATCCCGGGGTTTTGCGGGCTCCCCGGCATCCGTGTCCGTCTTTTTGCCGGCTTGCCCGGGGGGAGTCTCTTTCGGGCTGACGGGGTTGATAATCTTCAGCCACTGCTCCATCGAAACTTTTTCTTCAGCCGCAAAACCGCCCGTCGCGGCAAAAAGAATAAACAAACTGAAAACAATGCCCGCGGCAATTCGTTTTTGAATATTCATTTTTCGACTCCTGTCGTCCGGCTTTTGTTTCACGGTTAAGAAGAACTGTGGCTTGCATGATCACTTTCCAATCGTTTGACGCGGCACCCGCAGGAAATCAGATACATTTCCTTCAGGCCATCGATATAAAAGAGACGGAAACCATATTATTTCTCGGATTTGAGTATAAAAGACGGGAATTTACGTGTCAAGAGGGTTTTGCCGGGCCGGGTTTTGCCCTTTTATGCCCAGTCGGTTCATGATAACAGGCACACATCGCCAGGAAGATGCCCGGTCACGAAGAAATTCTCCCGTTCACAGGGTATCCGGAACCAGCCATGTGCTCCGCGCAAATTATCTGGAAAACGCCCTCTGCAGTGATTTGAAAAAGTCTGCGGCAAGAATGATACCCAGCAGTGTAAAACCAAAGGCCATGCCGACGATGAATGGATAAAGCGGCATCTGAAGGGTTGCAGAAACTTCACCGCTTTGGCGGATGTCCAGCGCATAGACGAAAGCCTGATAAGCCAGCAGCGAGAAAAACAAAAAACAGATAAGATCCGTAAACGCCTGCAGGACCAGCTGCAGGCGTTGAGGCAATCTCTTAAAAAGAAGTTCCACGGCGATATGCCCCTTTTCCAGGGTGGTATAACCGAGGGCGAATGACACCACAAGAGTCCCAAGAAATCCAACCATCTCATATGCGCCGGGAATGGGTTTGCCAATCAGTCGCAGTAAAACATCGCCTGCGGAAAGCAGCATCATGATGATCACTGCAGCGCAGGCAATGATATTAAATCCTTTACCCGCGCGATCAAGATATTTATTTGGATTGAACATTAGACGTCCCCCGGCTTTTTTTCCCGTATCCGGAAACATGAAGTTCCTTAAACAAATCAGGAGCGTTATCAGCCCGAATCCTTCTTGTTTTCCTTCTTCTTCCGGAACAGCACGGACAAACTGATCGGAACGGCAATGATTCCTATGAACACCACCAGAAAGATCAATTCTTTTACATCCACATCGATCATGAGCATCATCCTTTCCAGTCAGATTGGCATAAAAAAAACCGCCATCCGACATTTTCGTCAGATGGCGGCCCGACCATCAAATTCCTTCAGAAACGCTGATGTTTCTGAACCCTGAACAAACAATTGACAACAATACGGTTCTTTTCTAATAGATTATTCGGAATAAATCAATACCGGATTGCGGGCGTTATAGGGGGAAGCCCTTAAGTATTTCAGTTGATGCCGATATGCTGGTTTTTTCGCTGCAATCGATTGAAGTTCCGGCCACTTTGAGATAGGTGATACTTTAAGAATATCCCTTATGTCCATGATTTTCATAATATTTCAGTGTTAAGGAGAGAATCATGAAAGCCTTCATCGAACCGCCGGAGTCTATCCCCTTTTATCTGAAAATCGGCCTCTGGATTTCTAAAAAAGCGACGGGTCGTGATCTTTTGCCGGGGAAACTGCTGGCATGGTATCCCAGAACAGCCATCAGTTCCGGCGTCATGGAAGCCCTGGTTGCCCACCAGGATAAAAATTTGAATAAGCGAATGCTCAAGCTGGTTCGGCTGCGGACATCTTTCGCGGTTGCCTGCCCTTTCTGCATCGATATGAATTCCTATGACTATGATCAATTTGGAATCTCACCGGAGGAGTTTTCCGCATTACAGGGAAGGATCGCCATTGCAACCGTTCCTACTTTTTCCCCGCGCGAAAGAATTGCGATGGAATACGCTTTCCTGATTTCACAATCCCCTCTATTGTTCCCGCAAATTTTTATTGATCAACTGAAGGCGAATTTTACCGAACGGGAAATGGTCATTCTGGCCGGCACGGCCGCGCAGGTTAATTACTGGGCCCGCCTGCTTCAGGCGCTGGGCGTTCCCCCGGCGGGCTTCTCGGATCACTGCGAGATGAAAACGCAACCTTCATCGTGACAGGCCATCGATTAAAACCCCTTCAAGCCTTCCTTTGGTTTTGCCTCATATAACGCGGCATCCGCCTGGCGCAGGAGATCATCAAGATTATTTTTGCCTTTGGATATCGCAGCAAGGCCGAAACTGACGCCGGTCTGCAATCCGTTCTCTTTTGCCCAGGCGCCGAACTCGCCCTGAAGCCTTCGAGCCGCCGATTGCGCGGCTTCAGGCGAGGTGTTTGTGAGAAGCATGACAAACTCGTCGCCGCCGTATCTCGCAAGGATATCGGATTTCCTGAAGCTTGACCGCGCCATGTCGGAAAAATGCCGGAGAACCTTGTCGCCCATTTCATGGCCAAACTGGTCGTTGACGGTTTTGAAATTGTCAAGATCGGCAAACATCAAGACCAGGGAAATATTGGATCGTTCGTTGAGGAGCAGCAGATATTGAGCGGCTTTGAGAAATGACCGCCTGTTGCGCATCCCCGTGAGACTGTCGTGTTCGCTGATTCTGACGGCCTCACCCCTCATCATCTCGATTCGTCGCACCAGAAGATAAGCATAGCTTACGCCGACAACGATCAGAAAGACATAAAAATACAGATGGTAGGGAGGCCAATCACCAAGAATACGGCAATGAATGACCAGAACGGCGCCAGCGAGAATAAGCGACCCGATCATCGATTCAACGAAAAAATACAACCCGTGCTGGATTCCATTGCCAAGCGCCGCAATCAGGAAAAGCAGAATCATGGGAGGGATCATGAAGGGATCGCTCAGGGCCCCTATGAATGCCCCCAGGATGTCTATCCATCCGCCCAGACGAAACATGATAATGTTCGCCCCATACTTCCTGTAATACCACCACCACAAGAGATGGAAAGCATAATAGAACACTAACGAGAGATTGACCTGGTTGACAGATAACACGAGCGGTGGGACGGGGCTGTAATTGATGTATAACGCAACCAGAGCTCCAAGCAGCAGGCGGACAAATAACTGAAGGCGCGGCATGTATATTTCTGGAACGGGCGCCTCAAGGGACAGGGGAAACAGAGTTTCTTTCTTTTTATCCATCCTTGCACCTCCGGTTATCTTCCGGGGCCTGCATCATTGCGGCGCTTTTTTTCCCGGAGGATGAACGCTTCAATGTCCTGCATCACTTCCGCGCCGTGCATATATTTGTTTGACGGACAGGCAACGACCGTGGACCGCGGCAGTCTTTCCGCCATGAGGCGAATATTTGCGGAAGAGTGCAGCGTATCCGTGGGAGCGTAAGCCAACGCCACAGGGACTCGAACGCTGTCCAGGTTGGGCCAGACCTGGTAGCGCCCCTCAATGGCGGCTCTGGCCGAAAGCTTGATCCTCTGGGGATGGGCCGCTTTCAGCGTTTCGGTATAACGCATCATCTGTTCGGGTTCCTTTTTGGCGTCGACCATGAAGGCCCTCAGGTACCAGAGAAGAAAATATTTGATTCCATGATACAGGAACGCCGGAAGGCACAGCATCCACTGTAAATACCATGGCGCCTTGAATTCACTGTTGGGGGCGATTAAAAACGCCTCTCCCGCGATCAGCCGCCCCCCTTTCAGAGCCTCCAGCAGGGCCGTCGCTCCCAGGGAGCTGCCGATAACGGTTGAAGCCGGCGAGGCGATGCCCAGTTGGCGGCAAGCGACGATCAGGTCTTCAGCCATCCTTCCAATGCTGAAATCCTCCGGCTTCAGTTTGCTTTGCTCAAAGAGGGCGGATCTCTTTTCCCGTGTTTCAATATAATAAACCGGCCTTCCGACGGCCATGACCTCCAGCAAGGGCGCCCATCCGGATACGTCGGATACCCATCCGGCTACAAAGATGATCGGGTTCGCGATGGCGGGCTGTTTCGGGCGCCATATCATGACCCGCAAGTGGACACCCTTCTGTACGCAAACCGACGCTGTTGTGTAAGTTGAATCCGCGGGTGTAACCGGATCCACGGAGAAATCTTCCAAATCGGCCTCCTTTGCGGAACGGATACAATATTTTTCACTTCACTGCGCCTGTTTCCGGGGGCGGCCAGGGCATGACGGGCACGGTGCTGATGCTGTTTTTCGGACTGCCGGTCAGCACACGATCGCTGTAAGACAAATAGACCAGAACATTGCGTTTGCGGTCATAGAAGCGCACGACCTGAAGCGACTTGAAAAGAAGGCTGCGCTGTTCGTCAAAAACCTGTTCGCCGTCTTTAAATTCTTTTAGAAACTTGATCGGTCCGATCTGGCGGCAGGCGATGCTCGCGTCGCTGGCGTCCTCCGCCACGCTTAAAGCGCCCTTGACACCCCCGGTTTGGGCCCGGGCGATATGGCAGGCCACGCCCTGCACCTTGGGATCATCAAAGCCGTCCACGACGATTTTATCGTTGGGGCCGATCCAGCGAAACTGGGTGCTGACGGCCCCGGTTGTTCCGCGATCGGGCCGGCTGATCAGCCATAAGGCTAAAAGGAGAATCAGCAATAAAATCGCTGCGCCGGTAACCAACGCGAGCTTTTTCATCATCGGTCGTCCTTTCTTCCGAAAGTTCTTTTGTTATGCCTCACAAACACATCGCTTGGGCGATGAAATGTCAAGAATAAATATCCCTATTTACACTCAGATGAATTTACTTTTTCTTTCAGGATTGACTTTCAGTGTTTTATATTTCCCTTGCGTCCAGTCCTCAAGACCGGATGCATACCATTTTGAAAACCTTCTGTCGCTGGGACCGCCTGCAATCGACGAGAAAAATTCCTCTCTTGCAAAATCCGTAACAAATCTGAAAGACGGTGCAAACGTGGTTTCCCTGTTCGCGCTCCTGTAAATCTGCCCCTGATGGATGGTGGCCCGCCCGCCAATAATCGTGACAGGGCCCCTGTCAAACCCGAGGAATGCAGGGAGTTTTCCGCCAAATAAAATATGCCTCAACATCACCTTCTGGACATCCCCCCATTTCTTAGGCTTCATCGACAATACTTTCCCCAGTGATTTCTTATAGAGGTCTTCCCTTTTCCTGCCGTTAAACCATAAGGATTTTTCCATCAGCAAGATCCTGTCAAAATTCAGGTAGAAATCAACAAATGCGCCCGTCTCCTTTTTCAGGAAATCCACCACGTGCGTCCCCAGATTATTTTCACCGAACACCTCCCGGTAAAGTTCTTTGTAGAATTCTTCAAAAAGATACGCACCCTCGGACCCGGGATCGTATCTCAGATCCCAGTCAGTCAATATCCTGCCGTTTCCGTCAGCAGACAGAAGGGGCTTCAATATTTTCATGAAAGCTTCAGCCTGAACGGATAATACATCCATGTGCATGCTGAAAATATCCTCCACGGAAAACTTTTTATCCCTGCTCAATATCTGCGCGATCCGCTCGGCTCTGTACGGCCCCATGGGCATATTGATGGGTTTTGCTTTTCCGTATTCATTGAGGTCGTGGTTTGCAGTGACAAAAAATCCGCCTTCAGGATTTATGACCCGGGGAAGTTGGTCAAAGCTGACGAATCCTTTCCAGTCATTCTCCTTGATCCATCCGGGCAGCGGCACAAACCCACTGACCCCGTCACGCCTTTTCGGCATCAATCCGCTCATCTGATACCCGATATTGCCTTTGCTGTCGGCTAATACAAAATTCCACGAACTCTCCACTTTACCCAGGCAGTTCATCCCTTCCTCAACCGTTGTGGCATCCAGCAGTTTCAGTACGTTGGTGATCGTATCCGCCCCTGATCTGCTCGTAGCCCATTTTGTCGTCAGATAGAGGCCTTCGACCGACGGGTCCCCGTCCAGAACGCCGTGACCGTTTTCATAAAAAACCACTTCAACCGGCTGCCGGTTTTTCCTTTTTATAATTTCCTTTCTTTTCCCAAAAGGCATCCAGCCTGCCTCTTCCCTGTAAAACTTTTCATCCTTGCATTTCTCTATCCAGGAATCCTCGGCATCCATGAAAGTGTACGTCGCACCCCAGGATAAATCGTTAGACCTTCCCACAAAAATTCCCGGAACTCCCGGCATGGTGCCGCCATAGAGAAACCTGTCTTCCATCTCGAAAAACATTTCGCACCAGACATTGGGAAGTCTGTTCACTTCCAGGTGGGGATCATTGGACAGAACGGCTTTTCCCGAAACCGTTTTCTTGCCCGAAAGCACCCAGTTGTTCGAAGCCATCATCCGGGGAAGGGCTATATTCCATAACCGGGAATTCGGAACGATCCTTTCGTTCAAGACAACCTTCTTCACCAGTTCAATGTCCAGTCCGCCCAGTATCCCCGGAAACAACTCTTCAAGCTTTTCCCGGCTGACGCCCGCCTGAACCATTTCAACGAACAATCTCTCCATTTCCGCCTGGGATTGAGAAAGCGTCAGGTAGCCGATCATCCTTGAAATCTGGATGATGTCCTCTATCTTCCATGGCTCGAATTTCATGCCCAGCAGCTTCAGTTCCCAGGGAAATTTGTTTGAGAAGGCGGCATTTGCCCCATCACAATATGCTCCTAAATATTGCTTGATATCCCCCGGCAATTTTTCTAATTCTTCCTCGATCTCCCCGTACCAGTTCATCTTTCTGAAAAACCTGTCAATCCCGACCATTTCGTCGCCGGGATCCAGGAGTTCGGCGGCCCTGCCCTGTCCGAGCGTTCTCATCAGGATCATCTGCATGCCCCTGTCGGTCGCGTGGACGTAGCCCTGTCCCCGGAATAAATCCTCTTTTGATCTGCATTGCACATGGGGTATGCCGTGTTCATCCCGGTAGATATTTTCATGAATAGCCATTGGAAAGCCTCCGGATGTATTTTGTGCCGCAAGAATACCACAAACAATACCCCTGTTCAATCCGGCATAAACACAATAAACCATGTACTCCCTTGACTTGTTGCCGGCTCTTCTCTATACTCGCGCCGTTTTGCAAATCCCGAAAGTTCGGATCGACGCCCATGTCCATTCCAACATTGACACTCACCCCCTCGGGGCAGGTCATTTTCCTGCCCGGCGGCGGGGACAGCCCCGCGCTTCCCGACGCGGCCGCCGCACGCATCGCGGCTGCCTTTCACGAGGACGCTGCCGCCGGCCTCCTCCACCTTGCCGCCGAGGAGCTGACTACGCCCCTCCCG
Source organism: Smithella sp. (assembly GCA_012797505.1). Classification (GTDB taxonomy): domain Bacteria; phylum Desulfobacterota; class Syntrophia; order Syntrophales; family Smithellaceae; genus UBA8904. The sequence continues at coordinate 9,014 of JAAZOZ010000250.1, forward strand.
CCTGACTTCGCTTTCTGGCGCGACTTTTCCCGCCGCTGCCTGACGCAGCTCTGCCGGATCGCGGCCGTGGAATCGGAAGGGCCCGACTTTGCCGCCCCGCCCCCCTCCCCGGAGGATCTCCTCAGGATCGTCGAAACCTCTCCTCCGCTGCAGGGGCTGGAATACCTGAGCCCTGCGGTCCTGGAAAATCTCTGGACGGCGCTTCAGGACCGCACCCGGAGCGAGGCCGGAAAGGCGGGAGGAAGCGTCCAGGACTATCTGAAAAACCGCAACCCCCTCTGGAACATGGTAGGCCGCGTCGTTTTCCATCTGGCGGAAAACCGGAAGAACGAGGAGCGTCCCTTCGGCTTCCTCATCACCTATACGACCCGCCTTTCCGGCCTTGCGAAACCGCAGTTCCTCCCGCTTGGCAAGGCCTTTCGGGAATTCGCCTCCGCACAGGACCGCGGGGGCCTGCTCGCTCTGCTGACACCGCTTCAGCGGGCGGCCGAAGCGAGCGCGCTGATCCGGGAATTGGTCGATTCGGGCCAAATCTTCCACCCCCTTGCCTGGACGGTCCGGGAGACCTGCCGTTTTCTCGATGATATTCCGCGCTTCGAATCATCGGGCATCCTGGTCCGCATTCCGGAAGCGTGGCGGGACCGGGGCCGTCCCCCTCGTCCGCAGGTGTCCGTGACGGTGGGCGCCAGACAGTCCGGCGGCCTCGGCCTGGACGCCCTTCTCGATTTCTCCGTCGGCCTGACGCTGGACGGTGAGGAACTGACAGGAGAAGAGCGACGGCGGATTCTGAGCGAGACCTCGGGTCTCGTCCTTCTCCGGGGGAAATGGGTGGAGATCGACCGGGAGAAAATCGCCGCGCTTTTGTCGCACTGGGAAAAACGTAAGGAAGCGGAGGCAGGAGAGGGGATCTCCTTTACCGAGGGAATGCGCCTCCTTGCCGGGGCCGAATTGGCGGACAGAGATGCGCTGCCTGACGCAGAGGCATCCCGGGAGTGGCTGAACGCCGACGCGGGGGAATGGCTTCGGTCGATCCTTGCGGGGATGCGTTCTCCCGAAGGGATGATCCCGGCCGATCCCGGACCGGCCCTGAAAACGCAGCTCCGTCCCTACCAGATGACGGGGGTCGCCTGGCTCCGTTTCATGCATGACCTGGGGCTGGGATCCTGCCTGGCCGACGATATGGGTCTCGGCAAGACCATTCAGATCCTGGCGCTTCTGCTCATCCTCCGTCAACGGAAAGCCTCGGAGTCCCCTTCTTCTTCCGGGCCGGCCATCCTGATCGTTCCCGCCTCCCTTGTGGCTAACTGGAAGGCAGAAATCGGCCGCTTCGCCCCGTCGCTCGTGGCTTTCTATGCCCATCCATCCGAAACGCCCGCGGCCGATCTGGCTGTGATGGCGCGCGCAGAAGGCCGCAGCGCAACGCTCTCGGAGGCGGATCTGATCGTCACCACCTATGCGATGGTCCACCGCATGGCGTGGCTTCGGGAAACTGTCTGGGGACTCATCATTCTGGATGAGGCGCAGGCGGTCAAAAACCCGGGGGCAAGACAGACGCGGGCCGTCAAGTCGCTCAAGGGAAAACGGCGGATCATCCTTACCGGAACCCCGCTGGAGAATCGTCTCGGGGATCTGTGGTCCCTTTTCGATTTTCTTTCTCCCGGCCTCCTGGGGACTGAAAAGGTTTTCAGCCGCTATGTAAAAGGGACGCCCGACCGTAAGGACAACGCCTATGCCGCCCTGCGCGCCCTGGTTCGCCCTTACATCCTCAGGCGTCTGAAGACGGACCGGCGGATCATCGCTGACCTGCCGGATAAAACGGAGGTCCGGGTCTTCTGCCCGTTGACGAAAACCCAGGCCGCCCTCTACGAAGAGTCCGTCCGGGAGATGGCCGGCAAGCTGAAGGAAGCCCGCGGCATTCAGCGGCGGGGACTTGTCCTGGCCTATCTGATGCGCTTCAAGCAGATCTGCAACCATCCCTCCCAGTGGCTGGGGGATCAGGCTTACGGAACCGGGGCGAGCGGCAAGTTCCAGCGCCTCCGCGTTCTCTGCGAAGAGATCGCCTCCCGGCAGGAGAAGCTCCTCGTCTTCACCCAGTTCCGCGAAATGACGGAGCCGCTCGCGGCGCTCCTGGCGGAGACGTTTCTGCGGCCGGGTCTCGTCCTGCACGGGGGCACGGGGGTCGGAAAGCGGCGGGAGATCGTCGAGGCCTTTCAGCGGGAGGAGGGACCGCCTTTTTTTGTTCTTTCCCTGAAGGCCGGCGGGGTCGGGCTGAACCTGACGGCGGCCTCTCACGTGATTCATTTTGACCGCTGGTGGAACCCTGCGGTGGAAAACCAGGCTACGGACCGGGCGTTTCGGATCGGTCAAAAAAAGAACGTCCTCGTCCACAAGTTCGTCTGTCGCGGAACCGTGGAGGAAAAGATCGACGCCCTGATCGAGGACAAGAAGGAGCTGGTCGAGAGCATCCTCGGCGGCGACAGGGAAAAGCTCGTCACCGAGATGCCGGATGAAGAACTGATCCGGTTCGTCTCTCTCGATCTTTCCCGCGCCCTGGACGAAGAGAATAACGGCAAAAAGAAAATGGACAGGAGGAACAGCGGATGAGTTGGGGAAGAAGACGCTACGACTGGGGAAGATGGCCGCGCTATGTTCCGGTGGCGGAGCGGCGCGAAAAGGCCCGCAAACAGGCGGAAAAGCTGCGAAAGAAGGGAGGTTCGCTTTCTCCGGTGATCCTCGCCGGGCGGACCATCGCCGCCACTTTCTGGGGCAAGGCCTGGTGCCAGAATCTGGAACGATACCGCGATTACGAGAACCGGATTCCGCGAGGCCGCGCTTACGTGCGCAACGGTTCAGTCCTCGACCTGAAAATCGGCGCCGCCCGTGTGGACGCCCTGGTCAGCGGCACCCACCTCTATTCAGTGACCGTCGAGATCCGCCCTCTGAAGGCGCAGGTCTGGAAGGAGGTCAAAAAAGCCTGTACGGGGAGAATCGGATCCCTCTTGGAACTGCTTCAGGGAAAGCTGTCTCGGGAGGTCATGGAGGTCGTCACCCGCCCGCAGACAGGACTCTTCCCCGAGCCCGCCGAGATATCCTTCCGTTGTTCCTGCCCGGACTGGGCATCCATGTGCAAGCACGTCGCCGCGGTTTTCTACGGCATAGGCGCCCGCCTCGATCGGGAACCGGATCTGCTCTTCCGCTTGCGCGACGTGGACCATCGGGAGCTGATCGCCGCGCCCGATGCGGCGGATCTTGCGGCCTCGCCTGGGATGGGGGTCAAGACGATCGCGGAGGAGGATCTGGCCGGGATCTTCGACATCGAGATCGACGAGGGACAGACGGCGGGCCAGCGGGTCACACGGACTACACCCAAACCGGGCAAGAGCGTGAAAATCCGCGCCGTATCAATTGAAGCCGTTGCGCCAAAAGAGGATCACGCTCCCGGGTCGGCAATCACCGGAGGGACACAGGCGCAGACCAGGAACCAGCGGACGTTCAAATCGAAGGAGCAAGAGGCCGCGACGCCCTCCGAACCTCTGAAGCGCAAACTGGGCAGGCCCCGGCTGGTGCAGGAGGACGTCTCTTTGCCCAAACCCCGCCGGGGGAGACCGCCTCTGGTCCGCAAAGGGCCGACGACGCAACAGGCGCGAAAATCATTCGCCATTTCGGAGAAGCAGGCGACCGGCCGCAAACCAAGTCGAAAATCCCGTCCGATGCCCCCGACGCAATCGCCCGAACCGGCAAAGCCCCGGCGCTCTCGCCCGCCGAAAGCGGCCGCTGCCGCCGTCTCCCCCTCCGCACCGCCAAAACGGAAACGGGGCCGCCCGCTGGGGGGAGGGAACGCAAGGCATGAAACGAAAGAGAGGGATGGACAACCATGAACTTAAACGATATGAAGTGGTCGAAGACGGAGAAAGAGACTGCGAGGCGGGCCTTTGAAAAGGCTTACCGGAAAGAATGCGCC
>JAAZOZ010000251.1 GCA_012797505.1 Smithella sp.
TTAAATATATGCGAAAATTTGCCGAAGCCTGGCCGGTCAGGGAATTTGTGCAGCAGACTGCTGCACAAATTCCCTGGTTTCATAACTGTCTGCTTCTTGACAAAATGCAGGATGCGCCAACAAGGCAATGGTACATCAAGGCAACGATTGAAAACGGGTGGAGCCGCAGCATCCTTGCGTTGCAGATTGATGCGCAGGCTCACAGGCGTCACGGCAAGGCCGTCAGCAATTTTAATGCAGTGATGCCGCCCGCGGATTCCGACATGGCGGCGCAAATCTTTAAAGATCCATACCTGTTCGATTTTCTGGGAACGGCCGATCCCCGGCGCGAACGCGAAGTCGAACAGGCGCTCATCGATCATATCCAGCGGTTTTTGATGGAGCTGGGCGCCGGCTTTGCTTTTGTCGGGCGGCAGGTCCATCTCGAATTCTCCAGCGCCGATTACTATCTCGATTTGCTTTTCTATCATCTCAAACTGAGATGCTATATCGTGGTGGAGCTCAAAGCCGTGCCCTTCGATCCCACTTTTGTTGGAAAACTCAACATGTATCTTTCGGCGGTGGACGACCTCTTGAGGCATCCGGATGATAAACCTGCCATCGGCCTTTTGCTTTGCCGGGGCAAAGACCGCCTGATTGCCGAATATGCCCTAAGAGATTTTCGAAAACCCATCGGCATAGCGGATTGGGAGACCAAAATTGTCACCAGACTTCCGAAAGAATACAAGGGAAGCCTGCCGACCGTTGAGGAAATTGAAGCGGAACTGGCTGCTCTGGCAGAACTCGAAAGTGCGACCCGGATGAAGAAGAAAGCGGTTAATAAATCAGCGAGATCAAGGAAGAGCACATTGTGTTCATCAGGAAAAAAGGAAAGATGAAGTTTGATGTATCAAAAGCCGAAAGCCGCCGCGGCAACGTTGCCGGAATGGATAGAACAAAAGATGATTTGATATAAGCGGATTCAGAAAAGAACAGGAGGGAAATTTTTATGGATGATACGGTTTTAAAAGTGGCGCTGGCCGGACTGCTGCATGATATTGGAAAATTCGCGCAGGAAGGCATGAGTGTTGATTCTGAATTTATCAACAATCACCGGCAGCTCTACCAGCCTTATTACAACGGGCAATTTACGCACGAGCATGTGCTCTATACCGCCGCTTTTATCGATAATATCGAAAAGCTCTTGCCGCGTGAATTGAACAAGGCCAACTGGGGCCTGAAGGATCCGTTTATCAATCTGGCGGCTGGACATCATAAGCCGCAAACCGAAATGCAGTGGATGATTGCGACGGCTGACCGCTTGAGCAGCGGCTATGATCGGGCTAACTTTGAACAATACAATCAGGCGGTTGCCCCGAAAGATTATCGCCAAACGCGACTGCTTCCGTTGTTTGAAGGACTGCTGCGTGACGGCGGGGGAAAATATCATTACCCATTGCAGGAGTTAAACCCACGGAGCGTCTTTCCCCGGCAAAACACAGAAAAGAGCAAGATAACCGATGCACAGGCCAGGGATGAATATAAAAGTCTGTTTGACGGCTTCGTGGAATCTCTGGAAAAGATTCTGCACAGGGACGAAAACATCACTCTCTGGTTTGAACACCTGGAAAGTCTGCTGCTGATCTACACATCCATGATTCCGGCGGCAAGGGCGGGCAGGATAGTGCCCGACGTTTCCCTGTATGACCATGCCAGATCGGTCGCGGCGCTGTCCGCTGCTTTGTATTTATATCACCGTGACGCCGGCAGCATGAATGTCGAAGCGATACGCGATCCGGCCGGGCAGAAATTCTGCCTTATCGGCGGGGATTTCTACGGAATACAGAATTTCATTTTCAGTGACAGTGGCGAAGCGGGCAAACACCGGTCGAAGATTCTTCGCGGGCGGTCTTTTGCCGTGTCGCTGTTGTGTGAACTGGCCGCTGATATGATTTGCCGCAAGATTGGTCTTCCGTCAACCTCCATTCTGCTGAACGCGGCGGGGAAATTTACCATTATCGCGCCGAACACGCCGGCCGTAAAAGATGCCGTTGCCGATGTTCAGAACAAAATCAATGACTGGCTGATTGCGCGGACCATCGGTGAAAATGCGTTCGGCATCTCCATGCTGGAGGCGACGCCGGCAGACTTTGAATCCGGTCGTTTCCACCTGTTGTATGAGCGCCTGTCCGACCAGATGGGCGAAAACAAATACAAAAAGTTTGACCCCGACAAATATGCCGGAGTTGTAGCGGGATATCTGGACACATTTGATAATGAACTGAATCCCCGCATTTGTCCTTATTGCGGAAAAAGGCCGTCCAGCCGCGCGGCGGAGCGGCTGAAAAAGGATCAGGCTGATAAATCCTGGTGTTCCATCTGCCGGGACCATATCTTCCTCGGAGAGAATATCGTCAAAAAAACCCGCATTGCGGTGACCACTGTTGACGCCGACATCCGGGGCGAAGATATTAAACTGCTGGAGCCGTTTTTTGGGGAATATCAGATCGCATTTGTTGACGGGGAGCTTCATAAGCTTGCCAGGGAAGGGCATCTTTTAAAATACTGGGACATCTCGATAGCTCCCGACGGCCACATTGCCAGAGACGTGACCGCCAGGTTCATCAACGGCTACGTACCCCTGTACGGCAAAGAGGATTTTTACGATGACCGCATACTCGAAGGGAAAAAGACGGAAAGCAAAAAAGAAGCAATGATTGAAGAAATGGAGGAAGGACGCCCGAAAACCTTCGCACATATAGCCTGCAAGGCGATGAATCCTGGAGGCGAAGGATACACGGGAATCCAGGCCTTGGGTATCTTGAAGGCGGACGTCGATCATCTCGGAATGCTGATGACCTGCGGAATCAAAGAAAAGGATTTCACAATTTCCAGACTCGCTACGCTCAGCCGCCAGATGAATTTCTTTTTTGTCGTCTATCTGCCGCATCTGTTGAAGACCCATCCGGATTTCCGCGATGTCTATACGGTTTTTGCCGGCGGCGATGACCTTTTCCTGATTGGACCGTGGAACAGGATGCTCGACTTGTCTGAATATCTAAAGGATCGTTTTGCCGAATACGTGTGTCATAATCCTGAAATCCATTTCTCGGCGGGCATCAGTCTTCAAAAGGCGAACACTCCTCTTGCCAAGATGGCTGAGGATGCTGAAGAGGCGCTCGCGGCGTCGAAAAACAGAGGTCGCAGCCGTATTACGGTATTCGGGGAAACCGTAACATGGGATGATTTTTCCCGACTTCATGAAATCGTCAAGACCATAGAAGAGTGGCGGGAGAATAAGTTAATCAACAACGCCATGTTGTTCAGACTGAACCGCTTCATTCAGATGGCTGCCGAGGAGAAGCTATTGCTGAAAGAAAACGAAATATTGCTGGAAGACATGGAGCCGCTCAAATGGCGTTCCCTGTTCAGGTACACCGCTGAACGCAACATCGGTAAAAACATCAGGGAGGAAGATAAACGCGCTACTGCGAAGAAAGAATTTGAAAAGATGGCGGATTGGCTGACGGTTCACGGCAGCAGTCTTAAAATCGCCATTTGGGACATCATTTATAATAACCGGTAAGGAGGAAGGCGGATGAATAAAATTGCTTTTTACAAAGACAAGACAAAGGGGATCATTGATCCGAAACTCTTTTCCGACATTGCAGAGCAGGCAGCGTCGGACATTGCGAAATCCGGACAAACAACGACGAGGGACGGAAGAACGCGCTTGGATCACAACAAACGAACACAGATAAGAAAATTCTATGACGAGGTCGTCCGTCTGAACGGAAATGTGAAGAGCAATCCCGATGACTGGGAAACTGTCCTGCCATTCATCAATATGCTGATTGCCAAAGCGGCGTATGCAAACGGAAGAAACACTTTAGTTACGGACGATTTTGTTGCTTTGTTAAAGGATTGTGTTTCCCAGGTGCAGAAGCCGGCGGACCTCGACGTATTTGCCAACTTTTTTGAATCCTTTATGGGCTTTTACCGGAAATATGAATAGGAGGGAGCAAAGATGAAACTTACTGATATAAAAGAAATCAAAGGGAGAATTATTCTTAAAAGCGGGCTTCACATCGGCGCCGGCGACACGGAAATGCACATCGGCGGGACGGACAATCCCGTCCTCAAACATCCGCACACGCAGGAGCCCTACATTCCCGGTTCTTCACTCAAGGGCAAGGTGCGTTCTCTGCTGGAGATGGAAAGCGGCCTGATGGCGGCAACCAAAGGCGAGCCCGTGCAGGTCAAGACACTCAAGGGGCTGACCGGCGAGCAGGAAGCGAAATGCAGAAAAATTCTCAAGATTTTCGGTTCGAGCGGTGCGGATGCAGGCGAAATGACCGATCTCGGCCCCACACGGGTTTCCTTTGCCGACTGCCCGATGAACGCGTCCTGGAAGGAGAATGCCAGGAAGAACCGCTGGGATTATTTCGAGGTGAAATCGGAGAATTCCATCAATCGCATCGAAGGAACAGCCCGGAATCCGCGCTTCACGGAACGTGTGGTAGAGGGCGCTGAATTCGATTTTGCCGTCACCCTGAAACTGCTGGATGAAAAAGAAAGCGACCTTTTTGAATATCTTCTTGACGGGCTCAAACTGCTGGAAATGGACGCTCTGGGCGGCAGCGGAAGCCGCGGCTATGGCCGGATTGCGTTTCAGTTTGAAGATGAAAATCTCAATCAAAAATTCAAAACCAGAAAACCATTTTCCAACGGAGGATGAAAGCCGTGAAACTCTATGAGATCATCATAAAACCGAAAAGCGGTTTCGGCACGCCGCTGAAGGGCGACACCATTTTCGGGCATATCTGCTGGCAGGCTTCCTATAATCCGGAACTGCTCAACGGCGGGTTGGAAAAATGGATAGCCGGTTACGGGGAGAGGCCCTTTGCCGTATTTTCATCCGCGTGGCCGAAGATCAGAAAAGGCTCCGCGATGTATTACGCCGTGAAGCGTCCTGATTTTCCACCCAACCGCCTTTTTCCGCCTTCGGTAAAGGACAGAAGAAAAGCCCTGGAGCAGAAGAAAGAAATCCTGAAAAAGAAATGGCTTCTGGTTTCTGAAAATCTTGGGATTTCACTCGCCGCGGGAAACTTTATCACCGATGAAGAATTGCTCACGCTATCCTTCCAGGAGCTAACGGGGCAAACCAGAAAAGCCATGCGAAAAAAGGCAGACAGGCAGTTGAAGGCACCGTTTATCCAGCCGCACAACACCATCAACCGCGCCACCATGACAACCGGCCGCGGCATGTTTGCCCCTTTTGCGGAGACTGCTGATTTTTATTATCCGGAAACAGAACTGGCGATTTTTGTTCTTATTGATGAAGATGCAACGGATATTGACCGTATGACGACAGCCCTGTGCAGAATCGGCACTGTTGGCTTCGGCAGAAACGCCTCGACCGGATGCGGCAGATTTTCGTTAGCGAAATCTACAGAGAAAGCCTGGTCGCCGAAAGCAGAAGCTGATGCCTGCTATACCCTCGCGCCTGCCATACCGGAAAAAGGACTTTATAAAGATGGCTGGTTTACACCGTTTACCCGATTTGGCCGTCATGGCGATGCGCTGGCCGTATCAAAAAATCCCTTTAAGAATCCGGTCATCATGGCCGACGAGGGCGCCGTTTTCATTCCGGCGGATAGAAATGTGTTTTCCAAATTCTATCTCGGCTGCGCGGCGTTCAACGTATCCAAAGTGCTTTCCGGGGCTGTCACACAAGGGTATTCCTTTTATCTTCCATTCAAACTGGAGAATTGAAAATGGATGAACAAAACATGTTTTACATAAAGATTCTTTCGCCCGTACATATTGGCTGTGACGAAGTGTATGAGCCAGCCGGATTTATCGTCGATGAGCAGGCTGGAACACTTGTCGCCTTTGACCCGCTGGACTTTTTCAGAAGTCTTGATGCGAAAACAAAAGAAAATTACTCATCTATTTGCGGGAGAGGCAATATTGAATCCATACTGGAGCTTTATAAGTTCATGAAAGGGAAACATTTTACCGGACATGCTGTCGACGTTTGCAGAGGCCTGATGGCACAGTATCAGAAAACCCTAAGAATCCCCTTGGGTGACCGACGGAAGATACAGCAGGAGCTAAATAATTTTTCTATCAGCCGAACGGCATTCAACCCGATTACACAAAAACCCTATCTTCCGGGATCGGCTCTCAAGGGCGCTTTTCGGACCGCTTATTTGAACCACCTGGCAAAAAATATGACCGTTACCGTCGTTGATCGCCGGGATAAAAACCCGGCCAATGCCCTGGAAAAGGCGCTTTTGGAATATCAGTCGCTGGAAAAAGATCCTTTCCGCTTGATGAAAATATCAGATTTTCACCCCGTCGGACCGTACAGGACAAAGATTATATATGCGGTAAACGCAAAAAAAATTCCTTCCAAATTCCCGGCGCGAGGTCCTTTCCAGATTCTGGAAGTCATTCAACCGGGCGCTGTTTTTGCCGGAAGCATTCAGGTGTTGGAACCCTTGGCGCGTGATGCCATTAAAACACCACTTTCCGCTGAAAAGGTCTTTGAAGGCGCCAGAGTATTCTATACAAAAGAAAAGAAACGGGAAGATATTGAACTGAAGGCCGCTGATCTTCCGATCAGTCAGACCGATGGGGATGGCGGCATTTGTCCACTGCGCATCGGCAGACATTCCGGCGCGGAATCCTTGACCGTTGAAGGCCATCGCCACATCAAGATTATGAAGAAAAGAGGTGAAAAGCCCGCTTATTCCGATAAAGCCACAACCTTCTGGCTTGCATCGGAGACGCCGGACAGCAAAACCTCCAACCGCCTTGAGCCCTTTGGCTGGGTGAGCCTTGGCCCGATGACGCAAACCCTAAAAGATGAACTTGAAGCCCGGGCGGCTGAACAAGAGAACATAAAAGAATCGTATGATTCCAAGAATGTATCCAAACCAGACACCGTGGAAAAAAGCGTTGCTCCGGTGAAGGATATTGAAGAAATCTGGTCGGATGCTACCGTATCGTACGACGCCGGAGGCGCGGGGAAGATTGTCGCGCAGGGAAAAACGCAGGCAGTGCTTCAGGGTACGGGCAACAGGGATAATTTGAAAAATGCCGTCACGGAAGCGCTGCATAAAAATGTCTTTGAGAAGAAAAAACCCGTCAAAGCCCGCGTTACCGTACGCAAGGCGGGGAATAGCTGGGAAATCGTGAAGGTCGAGCCGGCGGCGTAGAGCAAGCCGGGTAGAAGTGCGCCCCAA
>JAAZOZ010000252.1 GCA_012797505.1 Smithella sp.
CTGAAGCTCTCCAATCCTTCCGCCCCGAAACCGAATGTCATTATTATTTACTGCGATGATTTGGGCTATGGAGACCTCGGCTGCTACGGCAATCGAGTGATCCGCACCCCCAACATCGACGGGCTTGCCCGTGACGGGATGAGGTTTACCGACTATTACTCATGCAATGCCGTGTGTGCGCCATCCCGCGTAGGACTCCTGACCGGCCGCTATCCGTTTAGAACAGGCATCATCGGCAATCCTTATCCGGCGGAGAATCCGCTTTTGCGCAAGATCGAAAGGGAAATCGCCTATCAATTTACACCGATGGGATCTTTTGATCAGCATGAGGACTATGTCGCCGCAGGGATTTCCAGCAAGGAAATCACCATCGCCCAAGCCCTGAAAATTGCCGGTTACAACACCGCCATGGTGGGGAAATGGCACCTGGGCGACTACAGCCGTGAGCCCCAATTCAATCCGCTCAAGCATGGCTTTGACCAGTACCTTGGCGTCCCGCACAGCAACGACATGCAGCCGTGTCCGCTCTTTCGCAATGAAACACAGCTGGAAGCGGACATCGGAACCAACCAGGCCAGGCTGACCGGCATGTACACCAGGGAAGCGTTGGCCTTCATTGAAAAGTCAAAGGGCAACCCGTTTTTCCTCTATTTTGCCCATACTTTTCCGCACCAGCCACTGTACGCGTCAGAGCGGTTTGCCGGAAAATCAAAAGCCGGAAAATTCGGCGACGCCGTCGAAGAAATCGACTGGAGCGTCGGCGAAATCACCAAAAAATTGCGGGAGCTGAATATTGAACAAAACACGATCATCTTCTTTGCCAGCGATAACGGCCCCTGGTATGAAGGAAGTCCAGGTGTGCACAGAGGCCGCAAGGGACAGAGCTACGAAGGCGGGTTCAGGGTGCCCTTCATTGTGAAATGGCCGGGACATATCCGTCCGGGTCAGGTGTCTTCTGAACTGGCCGTCAACCTGGACATTTTTCCAACTCTCCTGACACTGGCGGGAATCGAACATCCGTCCGACCGGGTTATCGACGGGAAGAGCATCGAAGGCCTTCTTTCCGGACGTGAGACCGTCTCGCCGCACGACATCGTTTATTTCTACCATTATGACCAGTTGGAAGGTGTACGCTTCGGAAAATGGAAATACCTGAGAAGATTAAACCGGTACGTCTGGCCGGTGCCCCTCGATGCGGAATATATTACCAGCAGGATGGGGAAAAAGGCACTGGGGGACAGATGGCCGCTTCTTTACGATCTTTCCCTGGACCCGGGCGAAAACTACAATGTCATCGCCACTTATCCCGATGTCGCCGGAAAACTGGAAGGCATGCTCGCTCAATGGGAAAAGACGGCTGAAAAAAACCCGCGGGGATTCCTGGAGTAGCGGGAAACGGAAACATGGACATCATTTGTTCATGAAAAACGCACGGCTCTCCAATCGAAATTTTTGCTGCTGAAGCCGACTCCCAGCCTGTGCAAGCGACCCTGAAGGGGAATCAGGGCGACACGCATCGCGTTTCACCCTGATTCCCCCGTTGTCGTTATTCGTATATGATTTCATCCGCGGCTTCGGCTTCCGCGGCATCGAGTTCACAGTCACGGGTCAGGCCCGCCGCTTTTGCCATCAGATATTCCCTGTACCATTCATGGGCGGTGATCATGGACATGACCTCGCTCGTTCCGGTCCAGATGGAGGCCAGCCGCACGTCACGGTGGATGCGTTCGATGGGCAGAATGTTCGTGTAGCCGATTCCGCCGCAGACCTGCATGGAATTGTGAACGACCTTCTGGCAGGACTCGGTGATGAATTTCTTGGATTCCGACACCATGCGCCGGATGCGGTTCATGTTGACGCCGCCGTCCACCGCGCGCGCCGTTACGTAGGCCATCGAACGGGCGGCATCCAAAAGCATGATCGCCTCGGCCACCTGAAAACTGACGCCCTCGAACTGGGCGATGACCTGGCCGAAGGCTTTTCTCCGGGTGGTGTAGTTTGTGGCCACTTCCAGGGCGGGGCGCGCCGCGCCGATGGTCATGGCCGCCGTGCCGAGCCGCTCCGGAATCATCATGGTGTTGAAGACGTCATAGGCGCCGTTGACCTTGCCGACGACATTGGCTTTCGGCACTTTGGCGTCCTTGAAGACCAGACGCGCCGTTCCTCCGCCCCGGCAGCCCATCAGGCCGTAAAGGTATTTCGTTTCCACGCCCGGACCGCGGTCCACGATAAACGCGGTAATCGATTTTTGCGGCTTGGTTTTGGGGTCGAAGTCCGTCTTGGCGTAAAGCAGAAAGAAATCCGCTCCCTCGCCGCCGACGATAAAGCGCTTCTGCCCGTTGATGAGGAAGTAATCTCCCATGTCTTCGGCTTTGGTGGTTGCTCCGAAAAAGTCGGAGCCGCCCCGGGGTTCCGTCAGGCACTCCGCGGCAAAAAGATCGCCCCTCAGGAGCGGTTTGACATATTTCTCCTTCTGTTCATCCGTGCCGTGAAGGATAATCGCATCGCAGACCAGCTCCGCCCCCACGCCGAAGACGCAGGCCATTTCGTAGCCGAGAGTTCCGATTTCCTCCATGAGCATGCAGGTGGTGACCCAGTCCATCTCCCGGCCGCCCCATTTTTTCGGATAACGGCATCCCAGCAGATTCCTTTTTCCGGCTTCGCTCAAGAATTCCTTGGGAAACTTGATGTTATCCGCGTCCATGTCGAGAATCGTCTGACGGGGGATCGATTTGACGAATTCCCTCGCCTCGTCGCGGATTTTGAGCTGTTCTTTGGACAAAAGATAATCAAACATAATCGGTGGTTCCTTTCTATTCGTGATTTTTATTGATGCTCTTCCCTGAGCTTGTATTTCATGATTTTCCCCGAAGGGGTATGCGGCAGCGACTCCACAAAACGGAACGTACGGGGAATCTTGAATTTGGCCAGTTTGTCGGCCAGAAACGCCGAGAGAGATTCGGCCGTAAGGGTTTTCCCCTTGGCCGGAACGATGATGGCGGCAACGGTCTCTCCCCATTCCGGATGGGGCACGGCGATCACGGCGGATTCCATTACGTCCGGATGGCCGGCGATGGCGTCTTCCACTTCTTTGGAGTAAACGTTTTCACCGCCCGTGACGATCATGTCTTTTGTCCGGTCAACGATAAAGAGGTAACCGTCCTCATCCAGACGGGCCACATCGCCGGTTCTGTACCAGGGGCCGCTAAACGCTTCCGCCGTGGCCTCGGGATTTTTGAAATACCCTTTCATCATGCTGTCGGCCTTCAGCCAGATTTCGCCGGTTTCACCGGGCTTTGCAGCCTCCGTGTCCGATTTCATGACCATCACGTCGCATCCGGGAAGTCCGCCGTGGCCGATGGAGCCGGCTTTGCGCACCTGATCTTTCGGCAGAAGCGTCGTGCCGGTCGGTCCCGATTCCGTCATGCCGTAAACCTGGTAGAAGAGACTGGACTTGTACTTTGACATCAGCATGCCGACGGTATCCGCGGCGATGGGGCCGCCGCCATAGATCCAGGCCCGCATGGAGGAAAGATCAAACGTGTCGAAATTGGGGATCATCTGAACGGGCATGACATAGGAGATCGGAGCGCCGAAATAAATCGTGCATTTCTCGTTCTGAATGGCCTGCAGAAAATGAAGGGGATGATATTCCCGGATCATCACGGTTGTGCAACCCACATACTGGGCCGCCATGAACCAGTTGTTCAGCGGCGAGGAATGCCAGATGGGCATCGCCATCAGCAGCCGGTCGTCCTCGTCGAATTTCATCGTCAGCGCGCCGGTGATGCCGCTCATGATGACGCTGCGATGGGTGTGGAGGCAACCCTTCGGTTTTCCTGTCGTTCCCGACGTGTACAGAATTTCCGCAAAATCATTTTCGGAAATCGGGACGGCATGAAAGGAAGGGGCATTGGCCAGAAGGGGATCGAATTGGTCAAATCCTTCCGCGGGACTGTCCAGGGAAAGACAGCGAACCGACCCTCCCGTGAGTTTTGAGGCCACGGCGGCCAGGGCGCCGTCGAAAAGAAAGATTTTCGCCTCACTGTGCTGCAGAATGTACTGAACTTCCGGACTCATCAGCTTGTGGTTGACGGGGACGACAACGCCGCCCGCCTTGAGAACGCCATAGAAGGCGATGACAAAACTTGGCGTATTGAGACTCATGATGGCGACTTTGTCGTCTTTTTTCAATCCCCATTGCTGAAATAATCCAGCCGCCTTCTCCGCCGCATTGAGAATGGAAGCATAGGTGTAACCCTTTCCCATGTAGCGGATACAATCACGGTTCGGATTTTTTCTTGCCGTACTGTCCAACAATTCAACCAGATTCATAACGATCCTCCTGAAATGGTTTCACTGGTCAAACCCTCTTTGATCGGGATCAAAAAGGGCAGGCATTTAGCCTTGTTCCGGACGAACTTCATCCGCTTCCTTGCCGCCATGATGCTGTCATAATAAATTATGACGTATTGTTATGATAGAGAGCAAAAAAAGATCGCCACAGGGGCGTCATCCATTTTTTCACAACGGTTTGCGATCCCTAAATACCACAGGATGTCATTTTATCAAGGATTATTTACGCCACTGGCTTTGCAACTACAACTGTCCGGAAATAATGAGTTTCTGGACATGGCTGGTTCCTTCGGCGATCCGGAAGGCCTGGGCGTCCCGATGCAGTTTGTCCATCAGGGAGGGTCGTTTGAAGCCGCTCTGACCGAGAATCAACAGGCCTTCCGTGGCGGCGCGCACCGCCAGTTCGCCGGCATAGAGTTTCGCCATCGAGGAAGCAACGGTATGATCTTTTCCTAAATCAATGAGCCGGCAGGCCCGCCAGACAAGGGCGCGTGCCGCCTCCAATTCCGTGACGAGGTCGGCCAGCATAAAGGCGATGCTCTGATTCCGGATGATAGGCCTTTTCAGAATGACGCGCTGCTTGGCGAAACGAACGGCTTCTTCTATGGCCGTGCGGGCAAGACCAACGGCAATGGCGGCGCCGAGAGCGCGTCCCCAATCCAGAATCTGCATGAGAAGAAGGTATCCGCTTCCTGCGGGGCCGATCATGTTTCCTTCAGGAATTCGAACGTTTCTGAAGTGGACGGCGGCGGTCGGCGCCGCGCGGAAACCGGGTTTGTCGTGGTAGGGTCCGAAATCGAGGCCTTCGGTCCCGGCGGGGATCAGAAACGCGCTGATTCCGGCGCGGTTTCTCGCGCCTTCTTCATTGGCCCACACCACATAAAAGCGGCTCTGTCCTGCATTGATGATGGGCTCTTTAGCGCCGTTCAGAAGGAAGGATCTTCCCTTTCGGCTGAAGACTGTAGAGAAGGACGAGGTGTTGGAGCCGCTCTTTTCTTCCGTGACGCAGAAGCTGGCCATGTGGCCTCCCGGCGGCAGCAGGAGCGGGAAAAAACGTTTTTTTTGTTCTTCGGAACCGCCGATGAGCAGGGCGGCGATGCTGTGAAAGGTCTGGGCATAGACGGCGGCGAAACCGGCGCATCCCGCGCCCAGCTCCTCAAAAAGAATGGCCAGACTCATCCAGTCCAGAGATTTTCCCCCGTATTCTTCCGGAATCAGAAAGGCATTGAGGTTTTCCTCGGCGATCAGAGCCCTATAATCCGGATCAACACCGGCCGGTTTGGCGGCATCGATGAGGATGGATCGCGGCCGCAGGCGTTTGACGGCCAGGCGTCGAAAATGTTCTTGCAGGGCTATCTGCTTCTCTGACGGTTCCAGGGAAATCATTTGTCGCCTCCCATCTTGCTTTTTTGCCAAAGGATGTAGTCCAGAACAGCTTTGCGCTGTGCGGGTTTCAAATCACGGGATGCGTGGAGAATGTCCTTCAGATAAGGTCCCCGCAGGATCGTTCCCGGATCGGAGAGTTCCACGGTTTCTTCGTTTGGGTCATCCAGAAAATACGTAATGGGTTTTCCCAGGATCTGACCGATCCGCTGAAGATCCGTGAAATACAGGCGCCTTTTGCCCAGTTCGTAATTGGATAGGGAGGATTGCGTATAACCCAGGACATTGGCCAATTCCTCCTGGCTCATTCCTGCTTCCTCACGGGCCTGCTGGAGCCGGCGTCCGATTTGTTCGTAGGCTTTCATAACGGATATGCCTTACGGAAATTTTTCAGTGTGCCCGGCGGTCGTTTTGCCAAAACGATGGAACCGGTTCGGCAGAATGTCTTTTCAACGGGAAAGCGCGCGACCTGCAGGGCCGGTCCATTGAAAGATCGACCCCGCGGGACCGAATGGACAAGCAATCATTTACCCTTGAAGTCGGCCGGGCGTTTTTCCAGGAAGGAAATCACCGCTTCTTTCAAGTCGTCCGACATGAGCAGGATGGCATTTTTCTGGACCGCCAGCGCCATGCCTTCGTAAACATTCACATAACGGCTGAAGTTCAGGACTTCTTTGGTGTATTGGATGCCCAGCGGTGCGTTGGCTGCAATCTGCGCGGCCAGTTTCTTTGCGGCGGCCATCAGGCTTTCCTGATCCGGATAAATGCCGTTCAATAACCCTTTTTTCTCGACGTCCCGCGCCGTGTAGTTGGCCGCGGTGTAAGCCATTTCGCGGGCAAAGCCCTGACCGACGATTTTCGGCAGTCTCTGCAGCACGCCCATGTCCGCGACCAGGCCGATCGCGGCTTCTTTGAGGCAGAAGACCGCGTCTTGTGTAGCCAGGCGGATGTCGCAGGCGGAAATCATATCCAGTCCGCCCCCGATGCATTTTCCGTGAACGGCGGCAATGACCGGTTTGGGACATTCTTCAATAAAATTACAGCAATCAAACAAAGGCTGAGATTTTCGAATTACGTCCAGGACAACCTTGGCCTGGTTGCTTGCGCCGGCGGCCGCTTCCTTTAAATCCAGCCCGGCGCAGAAAATGCGCGCCTTGCTGCAGAAGATGATCGCCCGAACGTCGTCATTGGCGCCCAGTTCACGGAAGACCGAGGCGATTTCCGAGGCAAATTCCAGATTCAGAGCATTGAGCGCTTCGACACGCGCCATGGTAACCGTGGCCACATAATTTTCGATTTTCAGGTCAATGTGCTTGTAGGTCATATCTTTTTCTATCCTCCTTGGGGATGATGGTTGCATTCGTTGCGATTTCATACGCTAAAAGAACGGATTTGTCTATCCGCAGTTCTACTTTTTCTTTTTGAGAAAGCGCTCCAGACGGTCCAGTCCTTTCCTGATATTTTCCAGAGACGTGGCGTAGGAGAAGCGCAGAAAACCCTCGCCCCCGCTGCCGAAATCGATGCCGGGCGTCACGCCGACTTTTGCCTTTTCCGTGATCCGGAAAGCCTCCTGATAAGAGTCGGTAAAAAATCTGCGCCCGTCGGCAAACACGTAAAACGCGCCGGTGGGTTCAACATGGATCACAAAACCCATATCCGTCAGACGCGCCAGCATGTAGCGGCGTCGTTCGTCGTAGGTCCGGATCATGGTCCGGACGGCCGTCTTTGTCTTTGCAAGCGCCGCGATTCCCGCCCACTGAATGAAGCCGCCCGCCGAAATCATGAAATTCTGATGAATGCGCTGCATGACCGCGCTGAATTTTTTGGGAAAGATCAGGTAGCCCAGACGCCAGCCGGTCATCGCGTAGAGCTTGGAAAAGCCGTTGATGACAAAAGCCCGGTCGGTAAACTCCAGAATGGAGTGCGCCCGGTCCCGATAGACGAGCCCGTGGTAAATTTCATCGGAAATAATATAGGGCGCGTCAAACCGGGCGATGTCCTGCAGCTGTTCCCTGCTCATGACAATGCCGGTCGGATTGCACGGAGAATTGATCATGATGCCTTTCGTCCGACGGGAGAGTTTTTTGGCGATGTCCTGATGCCGGTATTGAAATCCTTCTTCGGGGTAGGTTTGAATTTCCCTGAGCCTGCCGCCCGCCGCCAGAATGAAATTCTGATAGCAGGGGTAGCGCGGGTTGGAAACAATGACTTCATCGCCGTGATCCAGCAGCGCGAGCATGGCAAACAGCAGGACCGGCGATGTTCCGGTGGAGATGAGGACCTGGTCGGGCGAAATGGATACGCCGTACTCCCGCAGATAGAAATCGCAGATCGCCTGCCGCAGTTCAAGAAGCCCTAGGGCGTGTGTGTAACGGGTTTTGTTGTTTTTGAGCGCAACGACAGCCGCGTCGATGACTGCTTTCGGCGTCGGAAAATCCGGCTCGCCCACTTCCATGTGGATGATGTGTTCGCCTTTTCGTTCCATCTCTTCGGCTTTGGCCATGATATCCATGACGATAAAAGGCGTGAACCCGGATGCTCGTTTTGAAATCATACAATCCTTTTTCTTCAGTATTCGCAGGGAACCATCGCGACGGTTTTCTCCCTCTCTATGGTGATTGTCTGAATTTTTCAACTGCCTTTTTGCGGCGGGCGCTGGAAACCGTTGTTCCGGAAGGATGGGTTTTCGCCTTTTTCCGTGGCCGCCGGTGATGCATTATTCTCCACCCGGTGGGGAGATATGCCCCTTTGCGCCTCCGCCAGGAAAAAGGATTTTGGCGCCTGGAAAAAACCTTCCATTATTTCGCCCCGATAGCCGTCGCGCCTTTTTTCTTAAAATGGCATGTTCGTTGCTGTATCGCGGGCAACAAAGAGGCTCTGAAAAAGGGCTTACTAAAAAGATTACAAG
>JAAZOZ010000253.1 GCA_012797505.1 Smithella sp.
CATCTGGAGGCGCGCATCAGCATGATTCCCTCCAACACCGTCAAGCTGGAAGCGGGCAAGGCGGAGTCCATGCTGAAGCTGATGGAAAAGCTCGAGGACAACGACGACGTCCAGAACGTCTATTCCAATTTCGACATTGACGAAGACGTCATGGAGAAGTTGAGTTAGTCCGCCCAAACGGCCGGAAGCGAAAGAGGGTAATTTGCGAATCTTAGGCATCGATCCCGGTTCTCATGTGACCGGCTACGGCGTGATTGATAAAAGCGGCAACTACCTGCGTCATGTGGCCCACGGTGAAATCAAGGCCCGCAGGAATTCCCTTCTTTCCGAAGTGCTGATGGATACCTTCCGCGAGCTCGGCGCCGTGATCGCTGATAATAATCCGCAGGCGGTCAGCCTGGAAAACATCTTTTACGGGAAAAATGTCCGCAGCCTGATTCGGCAGGCTCAGGTGCGCGGAGTCGTGATCTGTGCCTGCGCGGACCGGGGGCTTCCGGTTTTTGAATATTCGCCGCTGGAAGTGAAAAAGGCGGTGGTCGGCTACGGCCGGGCCGAAAAACGGCAGGTGCAGATCATGGTCAAGGCGATTTTGAAACTTGACGGTTTGCCGCCGGCGGACGCGGCGGACGCGCTGGCCGCGGCGATCTGCCAGGCCAACTTCATGAAGGAGCAGCCGATCTGAATGATTGCCATGCTTTCCGGTAAAATCGCCTATAAGGGAATTTCCCACGTTGTGGTGGACGCGCAGGGCGTCGGCTATCGTGTTTTTATTCCGCTCACAACTTTTTATGCGCTTCCGGAAGCGGATCAGGCCATCACCCTGCATATCCACACCTCGGTCAAAGAGGACGCGATTCATCTGTTCGGTTTTTACACGCGTGAAGAACGGGAGCTTTTTCAGCTCATGATTTCCGTCAGCGGCATCGGGCCGAAAGTCGCGCTGAATATTCTTTCGGGAATTTCCTCCGCGGAGCTGCTCGAGGCGATTTCCGCGGGCAACCTGACCAGGCTCATGGCCATTCCCGGCATCGGCCGGAAAATGGCCGAGCGGCTGATTCTGGAGCTCAAAGAAAAGGTCATGAAAAAAATGGCCGCGGATGCAATTCCGGCCGCGGACGCGAAACAAAAACAGGCGGAGATGATGCGCGAAGACGCGCTTTCCGCCCTGATGAATCTGGGATACAAGGCAGGAGCGGCCCGGGATGCTCTGGAGAAAGCCGCGCGCGATCTGAAGGAAGAACCGGCGATGGACCAGCTCCTGAAGAAAGCGCTGAAAATTCTGGCGGGCTGAGGCCCGCCGGTTTGAAGGTAGAAACGCATGGATGCTCATTTGAAAAATCCGCTGATCGATCCGGCGGCAGCCGAAGACGAAGGAGCGCTGGAAAATTCGCTGCGTCCGCCGAAGCTGGCTGATTATGTGGGCCAGGACAAGGTAAAGAGCAATCTGGCGATTTTCATCGAGGCGGCCCGCAAACGGCGCGAGTCGTTGGATCATGTTCTTCTATACGGACCGCCGGGCCTGGGAAAAACCACGCTGGCCTATATCATTGCCCGGGAGCTGGGCGTGGACATCAAGGTCACGTCCGGTCCGGTGATCGAGCGTCCCGGCGATCTGGCGGCGATTCTGACCAATCTGCACGAGCACGAGGTGCTGTTTATCGACGAGATTCACCGGCTTTCGCACGTCGTCGAAGAAATTCTCTACCCGGCCATGGAGGATTTCCACATCGATATTCTGATCGGTCAGGGGCCGTCGGCCCGGTCGATGAAACTCGACATTCCGAAATTCACGCTGGTGGGCGCGACCACGCGAGCCGGATCACTCACCTCGCCGCTGCGCGACCGCTTCGGCATGCATTTCCGACTGGAATTCTATTCGCCGCAGGAGCTGGCCGTGATTCTGGCGCGCTCCGCCTCCATTCTGAATGTGAAGCTGACGGCGGACGGGGCGCGGGAACTGGCCCATCGCGCGCGCGGCACGCCGCGGATCGCCAACCGCCTGCTCAAGCGCGTGCGGGATTACGCGGAAGTGAAAGGCGACGGAACCATCGACGGCGATCTGGCCTGCCGGGCGCTGGACGCGTTCGAGGTCGATCAAAAGGGTTTTGATCAGATGGACCGCAAACTGCTTTTGACCCTGATTGAAAAATTCAACGGCGGCCCGGTCGGCGTGGAAAGCCTTGCGGCGGCCATCGGCGAGGAGCGAGTCACGATCGAAGATGTTTACGAACCCTATTTGATTCAGGAAGGGTATCTGCAGCGGACAGCGCGGGGGCGTGTCGCCTGTTCCAAAGCATACGAGCACTTCGGCCTGAAAGCGTCGGGGGCCCAAAAGGAGCTGTTTTAGCGGAGAAATTAAGCATTTTATAAACAAATCATAGCCTTACAATAAACAATCTCAATACGGGCCGGTGTGTTGTTTTAACCACAAAATAGCGAACCAGTCGATCATTCCCTCCGGAGTGACTCCTGTATAAAGTCAATAAATACAATAATATGCAATACAGGCCCCATGCTCTTTGCGCTGGTATGTTTATTGCTAAACGTAAAATTCAACTTAAAAAAGAGAGTAACATGCATTTACAGCGTACTTTAAAAAAAGAAATATTCTGCTCCAGCATCGGTCTGCACACGGGCCGCAAGGTCAATATGCAGATCAATCCCGCTTCCGCGGACACCGGCATTGTTTTCGTCCGGAAGGATCTGCCGAATGCCAGGCCGATTCCGGCGGACTTCAAGTCGGTTTGCGACACGACCCTGGCCACAACCATTGGCGATAACGGCAATACGGTTTCGACCATCGAGCATCTGATGTCGGCGTTTTGCGGCATGGGGCTGGACAATGCCGTTGTGGAAATCGATTCCTTTGAAGTGCCCATCATGGACGGCAGCGCCCGCCCGTTTGTCAATATGCTCAAAAAAGTCGGCACGCGGCCGCAGGGAAAATTCAAAAAAATGCTGGTCATCAAAAAACCGGTTTCCGTAAAAGAAGGTGAGGGAAGCGCCATGCTGCTCCCCTCGAATGAATTTAAAATTACCTATGACATCGATTTCAAAAATAAAATCATCGGCCGGCAGTCTTACAGCTTCCTGTTTTCCGATAAAAACTACGAGGACAACATCTGCTGCGCGAGAACCTTCGGTTTTCTGAAAGAAGTCGAATTTTTGCAGGCCAGAGGCCTGGGGCTGGGCGGATCGCTGGAGAATGCGATTATCCTCGATGAGGAAAAAATCATCAACAAGGAAGGCCTCCGCATGCCCGATGAATTCGTCAAGCACAAAATCCTGGATGCCGTGGGCGATTTGTTTTTGTTGGGCATGCCGATCATCGGCCATTTTGTGGCGCACCGGTCCGGCCACCGCCTCAACAACCTTCTGCTTCGGGAACTCATGCGCGAGCAGGACAGTTGGGAAATTATCAGCGAAGATCATCCGCAGCAATCGTCTCAATTCACAGCCTGCAACCTTCCGTCCTTCACGATTCTGGACGCCGTTCAAATATGATTTTGTCCCCGTTTTGACCTTACCAAATTAACCTTGATTTTTATCGATAGGTTACCTAGGATACCCGTATTCTTTCGGAAAGAAAACGGGCAGGTATGAAAAAGCATAAAAATGATTTCTGGGCGGCCGTCTTTGTTGGGTTATGCATGATGACCATGACGGTTGCCGCCGGGGAGGCCAGAGCCCAGATGGATCCCCGGATGACGGATATTCTGGTGACCGGCGGCACGGGGGAAATGCTCCTGTACGCGAGGCTGGTGGACGGTTTCAAGAAGGAAATGGAGGAGGCCATCCTGGCGGGGGTCCCCGCCGTTTTTACGATAGAACTGGACGTCTATCAGGAAAGGCCCTACTTTTGGGATCGGCATATCCTCCACAGGGAAATCCGCCGCACCATTAAATACGACAATTTGAAAAAGAGTTTTCTGATTGCCACAAACGGCCTGGGGCAGCCGGCGATTCTGACGAATTTTGAAAGCGCGCAAAAAGCCATGGCGGAGTTGAACGGAATTCCCGTGGTGGCCTTTTCCAATCTGTCCAAAGGCGAACGGTACTATGTTCAGGTCCGGGTCAAAATCGACCGCGTGCGCCTGCCGTTCAAGATGGAATATGTGTTGTTCTTTGTTTCTCTGTGGGACTTTGAAACCCCCCTGTACAAGATCCGGTTTGCCTACGAGTGATCGCCGGCGCGGGGGCGGGAAAGGGTGATGCCGCGAGCGCATGAGTTTGAAGAGAGACGCCAGAAAAAGCTATCTTGACGAAGGGGAGCTGAGAAAACGCCGGCGTGAGCGCATCATCATGCTGGTGGTCGGCTGTCTGGCGATTGTATTTACGATTCTGGCCAGTCAGTTGTCCGACCGGCAAGAACTGCCCATTTCGGCCAACATTCTGGTGTACGGCCTGACCAGCATCAACATCATCCTGATTCTGCTTCTGCTTTTTCTGATTGTCCGCAATGTTTTCAAGCTGTTTTCCGAGCGTCGCAAGGGATTGATCGGCTCGAAGCTGCGCACCAAGCTGGTTGCGGCGTTCGTGGGCCTTTCCCTGGTTCCCACCATTTTGCTTTTTTTGTTTGCCATCAACTTTCTTTCCTATTCGATCGAGTTCTGGTTCAACATCAAAATCGGCGACGCCCTTGCGCGGTCGCTGGAAGTCGCACAGGTGTATTACACGCAGGCCGAGGACCTGGCCAAATTCAACGCCCGTCAAATCAGCGCGGAAATCACCCGCAACCGCCTCTACGAGGTGGATCGGGCCGATTATCTGAACAATTTTCTTTCCCAGCGCCAAAAGAACTACAAGGTGGCGCGCGTGGAAGCGTATTTTGATTTCAACAACAAAAGCATCGTCTTTGCCGACGGCGAAGAAGCGGCGTCCACCGCCATCCAGTTGTCGCCGAAGATGCTGGAAGACATTTACTCCGGAAAGGAAATCTCCACGGTGGCCGCCACCCAGGGCGGGGAGGCCATTGTCGGCGTCGCGCCGGTTTTTTCTTATGCCGTGGCGACGGAAGTCATCGGGCGGGTATGCGTCAGCAACAGCGTTCCCCAGGGGCTGGTGGACAAGCTCAGGAGCATCGCCAACGCGTCGGAGCAGTACGGACAGATCAAGCTCCTGAAGAATCCGATCAAGTTCAATTACATCGTGACCCTGTCCATCGTGACGCTGGCGATTATTTTTCTCGCGACGTGGTTCGGCCTGTCGTTGGCCAAGAGCATTACCAACCCCATCCAGGACCTTGTAACGGCGACCAACCGCATCACGCGGGGGGACCTGACCAGCCGCATTGACATTGAAGCCGACGACGAGGTCGGCCTGTTGGTCAAGTCCTTCAATTCCATGACGGATGATTTGCACAAAAGCAAGATGGGCCTGATCGAGGCCAATACGTCGCTGGAGGAGCGGCGAAAGTACATGGCCGCCATTCTGCGCAATGTCTCGGCGGGCATCATCTCCATCGACCGGAACGGAACCATCACGACCATCAACCGCGCCGCGGAATCCATGTTCGGCATTGACGCTTCTCCGTATCTGTTCCGGAATTACCGGGAGCTTTTGCACGAGGATCATCTCGCCCTGGTCGATTCCTTTTTGCAGGAAATGAAGGAAACCCGCATGCGGGTTCTGGAAAAGCATCTGGAACTGACGCTGCGGGACAAGGTGTTGACGATTCTGCTGACCCTGACGACCATTGAGGACGAAGAAGGCAAGGACTCCGGCATTGTCGTTGTGTTTGAAGATTTGACGAAGCTGCAGATGGCGGAGCGCGCCGCGGCCTGGCGGGAAGTGGCCCGGCGCATGGCGCATGAAATCAAGAATCCGCTCACGCCCGTGCAGCTCTCCGCCCAGAGGCTGCAGCGGAAATACGGGGATAAGCTGGGGGAGGAAGGTTCGGTTTTTAAGGAATGCACACAGACCATCATCGATCAGGTGGACGTGCTGAAGAATCTGGTGAATGAATTCTCCCGCTATGCGCGCATGCCGGTGACGACGCTGGCCCCCAATGATCTTAACGCGGTGGTGTCCGATGCCGTGGCGCTTTTTGTGGACGCGCACAAAGACATACACTTCGAATTCCGTCCGGCGGAGGGGCTGCCGAGGTTCCATCTGGATGCCGAACAGATCAACCGGGTCATGGTGAATCTGCTGGACAACGCCGTGGCGTCTCTGAACAAGCAGACGGGGCATGTCGGCGTTCTGATCCGGTATGATGAGGCGCACAGAAAAGCGGTGGTCGCCGTAGCCGACGACGGGGTCGGGGTTCCGGCGGACTACAGGCGAAAAGTGTTTGACCCGTATTTTTCAACCAAGAAGTCGGGAACGGGATTGGGGCTGGCCATCGTCAGCTCCATTATTTCGGACCACAAGGGAACCGTTACCGTCAGCGACAACCACCCCACGGGAACGATTGTATCTTTTCAGTTGCCCGTGAACGAAGTTTAATTTATAGAAGACGCGGCATGGGTGAACATCATGAACGAAACCATTCTGGTCGTAGATGACGAAGTCAGCATCTGTCAATCGCTGAAGGCCATTCTGGAAGACGAAGGCTATCAGGTGCTCGTGGCCGGCAGCGGCGAAGAGGCGCTTCGGGTTGTGGCCGATGAAATGCCCCAGCTCGTTCTGCTGGACATCTGGCTGCCCGGCATGGACGGTCTGGATACCCTCAAGGCCATCCGCGCCGCCCATCCGAACATGCTGATCATCATGATGTCCGGCCACGGCACCATCGAGACGGCCGTGAAAGCCACCAAGCTGGGCGCTTTTGACTTTATTGAAAAACCGCTGTCGCTGGACAAAGTGATGATCCTGGTGAACAACGCGCTGAATCTGGTTCGCCTGGAAGAAGAAAATATTCTGCTCAAACAGAAGGTATCGCACCAGTACGAATTGACCGGAACCAGCCCGGTCATCACCGAACTCAAGGAAATGATCGGCATTGTCGCGCCGACCAACGCGTGGATTCTGATCATGGGCGAGAACGGCACGGGAAAGGAGCTGGTGGCGCGCTCCATCCACCACCTGAGCCGACGCTCCCACAAGCCCATCGTGGAAGTCAACTGCGCGGCCATTCCCGAAGAGCTGATCGAAAGCGAGCTGTTCGGGCATGAAAAGGGCGCCTTCACGGGGGCGACCGAAAAGAAGCGCGGCAAGTTCGACCTGGCGCACGAGGGAACGATCTTTCTGGATGAAGTGGCGGACATGAGCCTCAAGGCCCAGGCCAAGATTCTGCGGATTCTCCAGGAAAAGAAATTTGAGAGGGTCGGCGGCAACAAGCTGATCGACATGGACGTCAGGGTTCTCGCCGCGACCAACAAGGACCTGGAGAAGGAAATGGAGGCGGGCCGGTTCCGGCAGGATCTTTACTACCGCCTGCATGTCATTCCTCTTCGTGTCCCGCCTCTGCGCGACCGGAAAGAGGACATCATTCACCTGACGGAGCGGTTTCTGCTGGACTTTGCCGCCAAGGAGGGGCAGCAGCCGAAGACCCTGAGCACCGGCGCCCTGGAAAAGTTAATGGCGCATGACTGGCCGGGCAACGTCCGCGAGCTGAAAAACATCATTGAAAGGCTGATTATTCTGACGCCGTCCAATGAAATACGGGCGGAGGACATTCCCGAGCTGAGCATCAAGACCGAGCCGGATGCGTCTTTTCAGGAAGCGCCCGCGGCGGCCGGAGATTCGCTCAGGGACGCAAGACTGGATTTTGAACGGCAGTTTATTTTGAAAAAGCTGGAAGAATACGACGGCAATATCTCCAGGACCGCCGAAGCCATCGGCCTGGAGCGCAGCAATCTGCACAAAAAACTCAAGAGCTTGAAGGTGGCGACGAAGGAATAGGGATAAAGGCTGAAGGCTGAAGGTTACATGGATGTGCCCCGCACTTCATCTGGAATAAAAAATAGGGATCTTCCGGTTGATGCGCCCTTCCTGAAAGGGAGCATCGTGCAATTTTGACGGGCATCCAACCTTTCAGTCCGAAATTAATAACGAACATTTCTATGGCGATCCTCTTTATTGAAAAGCTTTATCTCTTTCTTCATTCCTCTTTTGATTTTCTCTCTTCTTTGCCAGCCAATAGCACATCCAGTGGGCTTTTCGGCGCATGGGACATATCCCGCAGCACGTGCGTGTAAATCATCGTCGTTTCCACATTCTTGTGGCCGAGCAGCTCTTGCACCTCGCGGATATTGACACCATTCATCAGCAAATGCGTCGCGAAACTGTGACGAAGTGTATGAACAGTGGCGAATTTGGGAATATCGGCCTTGCGGATCGCTTTTTTTATAACATCCTGTATTGCTGTATCGCTGATATGATGGCGCCGGACTTTCCCGGAACGCGGATCAACAGAAAGGTTGTTCGCCGGGAAAACGTACTGCCATGCCCACTCCGTACCAGCGTTGGGATATTTTTTGCCAAGGGCGTCGGGAAGATGGACGTCGCCATGGCCGTTGGCAAGATCACTTTCATGCAGTTTTTTCACGTTTATTAAATGATTTTTTAATAGCTCTTTCACGGTTGCCGGCAGAATAGTCGTCCTGTCTTTATCCCCCTTTCCGCTACGAACGGTCAACGTATTCAAATCCATATCGACATCCTTCACTCTCAGGCGCGCAAGCTCCATCAATCGCAGTCCCGAACCATAGAGTAAACCGGCAACCAGTAAATCCCTGCCGGTCAGACAGGCCAACAATTTCCTGATCTCTTCAACCGAGAAGACAACCGGCAATTTCTGCCCGCGTTTTGCGCGAACGGTTTCCGCCATATTACCTATATCCTTGCAAAGCACATGACGGAAAAGAAATAGAATGGCATTGAATGCCTGGTTCTGCGTTGAAGCGGACACTCTTTCCTGAAGCGCGAGATGACTGAGGAAATTTTTGCAATCATCCGTTCCAAGTTCAGCAAAGGGTCCCTGTCGGCCGGTTTGTTTGGCATAATCCAGGAACCGTTTGATCCATTGTAGATATGTTTTTTCCGTGCTGTAAGAGTAGTGTTTAAGCCGGATCAGACGTTTTGCCTCTGTGAGCAGTTCCGGTGTAAAGTCTTCGGATTTCTCCGCCGGTATATTTATCGGTTTGAAGCCGCGGTAATGAAAATAATATAAACGAATGGCGTCGCCTGCCTGCCGGATTTGCCAGTCGGACATGGCGGAATTTGATTTCAAAGATTCGATAAATTCTATAACGGCGTTTTCCTGATATTGATCGGGCGGTATTTGCTTTCTGTTTGCATAATTTAAAAATTTGCTGGCCCACAAAGCATAAAAAAAGACATTCTTTTCCTGCGCCAGTTTCTTTTCCAAAAGAAAGGCTTGAAAATCTGGAAGAACGTCGTTTTTCCTGCTGTCGGACAAATTTTCCATAATATACCAACTTGGCTCAAACAGTATATTACCACAAATTGCCAAGTGTAAAAAGTTCATTTTAATTGATTTATAAACACTTTTTTCTTTGCATTCTTTTCAAAAAAGAGTAAAACTATTCATTATATCGGAAAAAACAAAGTTGGCATATTAATTGTTATGCGAAAAATATCGTATCATGAACAGGAATATTTTGGGGTAAAGGAGATTACTGATGATTGATACAGGACTTAAGGGAAAAACGGTAATCGTGACCGGTGCCAATCATGGGATTGGTGCAGCTATAGCCATCGCCTTTGCCCTGGAAGGGGCCAGGGTCTTGATTACTTTTTTACGACAATCACCTGATCTATATGGAGAAACTAAGGCGAATGTGGATAGCGCAACAACCCCGGGGAGAGCATACTATTGCCGCAAGATCGGACAATCCGCAGATTTTGTAGCGGAAGAGATACGGGCTTTGGGTGGTGAATGCATAACATGGGAAGCGGATATGTCTGATCCTGACATGATTCCGAAGCTGTTCGACCAGGCGGAGAAAAGATGGGGGGCGGTTGATGTCATTGTGAACAATGCCGCATTCGCTAACCCTGACACCTTTCTGCCTCAACCTGTTTTAGACAGAGAGCCCGTATTTTCAGAGGAATATCTTCTCAAACCATTGTCAGCCCAAACACATGATACACATTTTCACGTCAATAGCAGAGCGGTTGCGCTTATGATGGCGGAATATGCAAAACGCCATATCGCGCGTCATGCTCATTGGGGCCGGATTATCAATATCACGACGGATGGCGCTCGGTGTCATCCGTCTCAGGTTTCTTATGGTGCCAGCAAATTCGCAATCGAAAGCTATACACGTGCCGCTGCAACCGAACTAGGCCCCTATGGGATAACAGTTAATGTTGTTTCACCGGGTGCCGTGCAAACCGGCTGGATTCCAGCCGAATTGGGAAAAGAAATTGCCACCACATATCCACTACGGCGAATCGGACAGCCGGAAGACATCGCGAAAGCGGTTATCTTTTTTGCATCAGATCAAGCTGAATGGATCACGGGACAAGTACTGCATGTCGGTGGTGGTAATCGCATGTGAGATACCTTGGTCATGTCGATTTTAAATGAACGCATAACAACCGCATCAACTCGGACTGGCAATTCCGCTGCGCTCCATTGCCAGCCGGTTATGCGGAGCGTTGGCAGAATAAAGGTTAAATCATATGTGCATCGAAGTATCGACAGATGTAAAATCGCTTATCCTTAACATCATTGGTGGCGCTCTTGTTGCCCTCTTCGCGTTAATCTATGGATGGTTATCTCATAAATGTAGAGGATGGGCTATCAAACGCGTAATGGGATGCGACTTTGATAAGGATGGCGTTTATCATATTGTATACGGATCATTCATTTTACCACCCGTTCATGCTCAAAATGGTCAAATAATAACGCATCCATATCTAAAAACTCCATTGCCACTCTCATCGCCTCGTAAGCCGGCACCTGCCGGTTTCTCTATTGATAATCCGGTGAGTGGCTGTGAGATGCGAAGCGTTGCGTATCTCGCAGAACTCTTTGGCAAAACCAGATCATGCGCTCCAACAATAACTTCTGATAATGATATGGCTTCACGAGTCGATGTTAGTTTTATATCTCTAGGTGGACCAATTTCTAATTTCAAAACAGAAGATACATTGGGTCACCCCGCAAACAATCTTGTCACAATGTTAAACGCTGGCTTTGTAGATCCAAGCACACAACAACCTGTTGCATCAATAGTGCCTGATACAACCTATGATTATGGCATGATACTCAGGATTTGCCCCACTCAACATTCGGCTCGTACTTGGATCGTTTGTGCAGGAATCGGCGAATGGGGAACATCAGGCGCATCATGGTTTCTCGCAAACAAATGGTCAAAGCTTTTCTGGCATAGATTGTGGCGGCATAAGAAACAATATGCCGCAATTGTTCGAGTGCGGCGGGGTCAAGATGAATCTGCGGAAATTGTATGGAAGAAATGAAAAAGAATTGCCAACAAATTCAATCCAGCCGATCGCAAGCCTC
>JAAZOZ010000254.1 GCA_012797505.1 Smithella sp.
AATTGAAAAAGTGTGGGATTCAACCATGTTGCTTCACTACATTTAGGCAAATAGCTAGCCTAATCTATCCATAAGATGACCTAACAACGGCATGAAGCGGATCGCGGCCCTGTCGGGCCACTCCCGCTTATGCTGTGCGTTGGGCCGAACGAATAAGGATAAATTATGGCAGTTCTGATAGAAGCAATTTCAGTAGTCGTAAAGGCAGACTCACTCCTAAAATCTTTCAATGGTAACTGGGAAGCCTTTAAAGAAATTGTACCAAACCAAACTCTATGTGCGGATAATGAAATTGTTCGTGTAGGGTTTATGACACCCACTGATGTTGAGTCATTTATCAATAAGCTTGAAAAACAGGGTTTGGTATTCATCCGGAATGGTGACTCAGTAGACATTTGCGTTGTAGATCAACTAAAAGGACCAACTGTAAAATGTAGCTGGATTGAGTACGGTCATATTAGCATGAGTAATGCGGGCCACAGAGTGGCAGCATGTCGCTTAGTTGGAAGCAAATTAATGCAAGTTGTGACACCCCCAGGATGGGTGTATGAGAAATCATTAAGCTCATCTTATGGTTATGTTCCAACAGGTCACAAAGATGGAGGATTGAAGTATTTAAGACATGAAGATGGTCTAGATGTTTATCTAAACACACTTACGGGCGCAGAGGTATAGGTGGGTCGCACAGGAGAATCATAGCCCAACCCGGCGCTCAAGCCGATCGCTGCCCGCTGGGCAGCTCCGGCTTAGCTTTTCGTTAGGGTCAAAGGGAGGTCACTATGTACGAGCTAGATGCAACAACAATAATTGTCAGCTTCGTTATTACCTGGTCGATTGGGCTATTACCGCCTGTGCTCATTCGCTACGCGTTTTTAAAACACCCTCTCGCGAAGTGGCCAGCGATTGGAACATGCGCGCTGTTCTGGATGATTAATATCGTCCTGTTTACCGCAATGGGAAGCAAAAGCAAGACACATGGCGCCCTCGCACTAATCGCGTTTGTGTCCTATTGGATACTACGGCAGGGAACGGCTGCAAAGACCGAACAAGAAAAGAAAGTTGTATCGGAAGATAAGTCATGAAAGCACTTGTTCTCGTCATCGGGCTGCTATTGGTGCCCGCGGCCGCTTCTGCGGAATCCAATTTTGCGTCCGTTAAGTTGCCGCGTGGTGTGCAGTTGCAGATCCCAAAGGGGTGGTGGCTGATGGGGAAAGACCATAATCGACTGATCCACACCTCCGTGGAGGCGGCCTTGGATTTGTCTGGAATTGGTCTGCCCGATGGCCAGGAGACAAACTTGATTGCCGCAAATTCGATGCCTAGAACCACATACGCTGTGGTCCGGGTAGATTCAACTATTCCACCTTCCGTGAGTCCACGAGAAATTCAGGCGGCAACCGCTACTGACCTAAAAGACATTGGAAATGAATTGCGCGGAGGCTTGGAAAAAATGCTGCCCCTGCAAAACAACCAGCTTCTGCAATTCTATGGAGTTCGGAAGGACAGTATCAGTGGCCATCCGGCACTTGTTATCGAGTATCGCCGTTCTGGACCTAAAGGCCCCGTCATCGTGCAAATCAATCTGATATTCACAAACAGCCAAGAGGTCAATATCAATCTCTCGTACCGAGAATCGGAGGCGGCATTATGGAAGCCGGTTGTCGCAAAGATAAGGCAATCAATAACACTGACGAAATGGCCCTAACAACCGGTTGCACGCGACCGGCTGCGCCGGCGCGTGAACCGGAACGTTGGCCGCCTCGCTGCGCGCGTCGGCCAACGGCGGAGCTCAGCTCTCGCTGTTCAGCTCCTTATTGGCGCCTGACAAAGAATGCGTTCTGTGATAGTAAGGAGATATAAAAATAATTAGGCCTAGCGCGCTGATTCGCTCGGCGCCAACAAGTCGCTGCAGCTCGTGTCACAGGTCTGCATGGTCCGCTTCGCGTCCCGGCAGACCTTATGCCACTGCTGAGCTCCGCCGTTGTGCAGCATATAAACAGCATAGATAAAGTATTTGCTAATAGGTTTTTTTAAGTATATGTAATTGTAAAAAAGAAGCCGTGTGAAGAAAATGGAAGTAACTTCAAATATATATCATGGTGATAGCAAAGAGGTCTTAAGGGATGTTCCGTCTAATTCTGTTGACCTCATAGTAACATCACCACCTTACGCAGACCAACGAAAAAACATATATGGAGGCATTCATCCTGATCAATATGTAAAATGGTTCCTGCCTATTTCAGCGCAACTTTTACGTGTGCTCAAGCCGTCAGGTTCCTTTATTCTCAATATCAAGGAGAAAGTGGTAGATGGTGAGCGCAGTACTTACGTTATGGAGCTTATATTAGAAATGCGTAAGCAAGGCTGGTTATGGACGGAAGAGTTTATTTGGCATAAGAAAAATTGCTATCCTGGAAAATGGCCTAACCGCTTTCGAGATGCATGGGAAAGACTTCTTCAGTTTAACAAAAGTAGAAAATTTAATATGTATCAAGAAGAAGTAATGGTGCCAATGGGTGATTGGGCAAAGTCAAGATTAAAGAAGCTTTCTGAAACAGATAAGACACGAGATAATTCAAAAGTCGGAAGTGGCTTTGGTAAAAATATTTCTAATTGGCTTAACAGAGATAAGGCATATCCAACAAATGTTCTTCACTTAGCAACAGAATGTAACAATAAAAATCACAGTGCTACTTTCCCTGAAGAACTTCCTGAATGGTTTATTAAACTTTTCACACGCGAATATGACACAGTTCTTGATCCTTTCATGGGTTCAGGTACAACCTTAATTGTTGCAAACCGAATGAAACGCAATTCAATCGGCATTGATAACGTCCATGCGTATTGTGAAATGGCGCAAGAAAAACTGAAACCCGTTGAATTATATCTGTTTGAACCAAAGGCGGTATATGAAAAAACTAAACCTAAAAGACGTTCTGCTGTACGTTGAACAAAACATCGGCAATTTTCACCAAAAGCGAATCC
>JAAZOZ010000255.1 GCA_012797505.1 Smithella sp.
CCTATGCCTCGTCGCGCAAATATGAAATCTACGACAACAAAGACGCCGGACTGGACGGACTGATTACGGTCGAAGGCGGCAAGTACACCACCAGCCGCCGGTTGGCGGAAAACTGCCTGAAGATCGTCGCCGTCAAACTGGGGCGCAATCTCGGCAAGAGCGTTACGAACAAACAGTATCTGACCGGCTGCGAAATAAAGGATTTGAATTTCTTCATGAATGAAGCGCGGGCGCAGGACAATGGACTCAGCCCGGCCACCCTGGAATATCTGGCGCGCAATTATGGAACCGAATACAGAGAAATTGCCAAACTGGCGCGCGAGGATCAGTCCTTGTCCGAAACCCTAAACAATGACGGCG
The DNA here is from genome assembly GCA_012797505.1 of Smithella sp. Lineage (GTDB taxonomy): Bacteria > Desulfobacterota > Syntrophia > Syntrophales > Smithellaceae > UBA8904. Next base: position 361 of record JAAZOZ010000255.1, read on the forward strand.
AAATCCAGGCGCAGGTGGTTTATGCCGTGCGCAATGAAATGGCGCGCACCCTCTCCGATATCGTCATGCGACGCACCGGCATCGGCACACTCGGCAATCCCGGCGAAGAGGTATTGCGCAAGGTTGCCGATGTTGCCGCCAGAGAGCTGCGCTGGGATAAAGAAAAAACGGAAAAGGAAATTGCGGCCGTCGTCCATCTGCTCAAAATACCGGTTGACTGAAAAGCGCTTCATCTATCAAAGAAAACCAACAAAGGAGACCTGCCGATGAAATCCAGTCCTTACCGTCCGGAGTGGACGGAAAAAGCGCCGCCCCCAGGAACCTACCGGTCCATTTTTAAATACGGTGATCCCCACCGCTTTAAACATCCCAGCGATGCCTGGTACAACATGATCAAACAGGAGTTTGGTTTAAGCGACCAGGATTTCTCCTCCCGAAGCAGGGAAGGACTGGAACCGGTGTCTTTACAGCGCCCCCCGAACCTTTCTTCTCATCAGATTGAATTCCTGCAGAAGATCGTGGGCGGGGAAAACGTCGCCCTGGATGATTACAGCCGCGTCAAATACGCCTCCGGAAAGACCACGGAGGAAATGCTGGAAATGCGCCACGGCATCATCCGCGAAGTGGCGGATGTGGTGGTTCATCCCCGCGACAAAGAGGATGTGCAAAAAATCGTGGACTACTGCAACCGGGAAAAAATTCCGATAACGGTTTTCAGCGCCGGCTCTTCCGTGAACTTCGGCTGTCGTCCGGTCCGCGGCGGCATCTCGCTGGTGGTCAGCACGCACATGAACAAACTGCTGGATGTGAACGAACTGAATCAGACGGCGCGGGTTCAACCGGGAATGTTCGGGCCGGCTTATGAAAACGCATTGAACCAGGCCCCCGAACTTTTCCAGACAAAACATCGCTACACCTGCGGACATTTCCCGCAGTCCTTTGAGTATTCCACCGTCGGCGGCTGGATCGTCACCCTGGGCTCCGGGCAGGCCTCGACCTATTACGGCGACGCTTGCGATATCGTATTCAGTCAGGAGTACGTCACGCCCGCCGGAACGTTCAAGACGCTGGATTTTCCGGCGACCGCCACCGGTCCCAAAGTCAACGACATCATGAAGGGATCCGAAGGGACGTTCGGCATTCTGGTCGAAGTCACCATGAAAATCTTCCGCTATCGGCCGGAAAATCGCGAACGTTTCAGCTTCATGTATCCCACCTGGGACGCGGCCGTTGACGCCAGCCGCGAAATCATGCAGTCGGAGTTCGGCAAGCCGGCCATCTACCGCATTTCCGATCCCGAGGAAACCGACCGGGGATTGAAACTCTACGGCATGCCGGGCCTGGCGGACACGTTGCTCAATTGGCGCGGCTTCAAACCCATGCAGCGTTGTCTGTGTCTGGGCAATGTGGAGGGAGACCGGGATTACACAAAACTGGTGGCGCGGAAAATCAAGGCGGTTGCCCGAAGGTACGGTGCGATTTCCCTGACCGGTTACGCGGCGCGGAAATGGGAGCACACCCGTTACACGGAACCCTTCATGCGCGAGGACCTGGGCGACTATGACATTTTAATCGACACGCTGGAAGCCGCCGTGACCTGGGACAATCTTCACCGGGTGCATCAAGGCGTGCGGGCCTGTGTCAAGAACCGTCCCGCCACCATGTGCCTGACGCACGCTTCGCACTTTTATCCGCAGGGAACGAATCTCTATTTCATTTTTATCGTTCACATGAAAGATGTCGAGGAATTCCGCAAGTTCCAGCGGGGGATCATCGACAGCATTCAGCATCATGGCGGTTCTCTGAGCCATCACCACGGGGTGGGAAGAATGATCGGCCCCTGGATGGAAAGGCATCTTGGAAAGGAACAGATGGATGTTCTGCGGGCTTTAAAAAAACATTTTGACCCGCAGGGAATTATGAATCCCGGCGGTCAACTGGGGCTGGACTGAAGAAAGCGACCGGGAAGCGGCATGATCGATCATTAGAATAAATTAAAAAAACAGGGCGGTGCATATGCCACAAAAAATCAGAGCAGAGGAATTAATCCTGTCCATCGATGCAGGCACCCAATCCATCCGTGCCGCGCTTGTCGATATGGAAGGAAACATCCTGGATATTGTGAAGACGCCCATTCAACCGTATTTCTCGGAAAATCCAGGCTGGGCCGAACAGCAGCCCGATTACTACTGGGATGTACTCTGCAAGACAACCGGCCAACTCCTGCAAAGAGAAGAACCTCTGAAAAAAAATATCAAGGGCGTGACGCTCACGACACAGCGCGCCACGATGATCAACGTCGATAAAAACGGCAAGCCGCTCCGGCCGGCGATTGTCTGGCTTGACCAGAGAAAGGCGGATTCACGGCAGATTATGCCCGGCGCGCTCCGGCCCATGATAAAGACCGTCAAACTGCTCGAAACGCTCGAAGGGGCCATCCAGGACTGCGATGCGAACTGGATCCGCCAGCAACAGCCGGAGATTTGGGAGAAAACCTATAAGTATTTGGTGCTGTCCGGCTTCTTTACGCACCGCCTTACCGGAGAGTTTATTGATTCGGTGGCAAATAATATCGGCTATCTTCCGTTCGACAACAAGACCTATCAATGGGCGGGGAAATTCGATTTCAAATGGTGGATTTTCAAGATCGGCAAAGAAAAACTTCCCGACCTCATCAAACCTTCTGAAGTGCTGGGCCGGATCACCAGGAAAGCTTCCGCGGAAACAGGCATCCCGGAAGGACTGCCCGTCTTTGCGGCCGGATCGGACAAGGGATGTGAAATCCTCGGCTCCGGGTGCCTGACGCCCGAAACAGGATGTCTGAGTTTCGGGACCATTGCCACGTTTGATGTGGCCACGCCCAAATATGTCGAGCTGTATCCGATGATTCCGCCGTTTCCTGCGTCCGTGCCGGATGCTTATTATACGGAAGTCTCCATTTTTCGCGGTTTCTGGATGGTGAGCTGGTTCAAGGAAGA
>JAAZOZ010000256.1 GCA_012797505.1 Smithella sp.
GTCCATGGTAAAGCGTTCACGGTCCCAGTCGCAGGAGCAGCCCAGCCTTTTGAGCTGATTGATGATGACGCCGCCGTATTTTTCCTTCCATTCCCAGACGCGGGCGATAAATTTTTCGCGGCCGAGATCGTGCCGGGAGAGCCCCTCCTTGCGCAACTGCTGCTCCACCACGTTTTGCGTGGCGATGCCCGCGTGGTCCATTCCCGGCATCCACAGGGTGTTGTGTCCCTGCATTCTCTTGAAGCGGATGATAATGTCCTGGAGGGTATTGTTGAGCGCATGGCCCATGTGCAGCATTCCGGTCACATTGGGAGGCGGAATGACAATGGAAAACGCGGGAGATTCGGATTTGTCCTTTGCGGCAAAAAACTTATTCTTCAGCCAGTAGTCGTACAGTCTTTTTTCGGCATCGGCCGGTTCAAACGCCTTGCCCAACTCTTTCATCGCCATGGAAATATTGCTCTCCTGTCTAGGGATCATCAAAAAGGGTTTGCGCCCTTTTTTCGACGGTCATTTTCCGGCCGTCCGTCCTCATTAAAATTTGAGGCGGGGCAAACCCCTTCCCGCCTCCTCAATGTTTCAAAACCATCATTGTTTTAATCGAATTTCAGTTCTTCCTTGATTTTGCGGATGATCAAAAGAGCGTCCGCTCCGGGCACGGGTTTGAGCGGCGCAAATTCGCCGGTCGTAATATCCGTGGCTTCCATGATGCCCCGGGAGGTCACCACCATGACGGCATTGAAGTAAGGCAGGTCCGACCGGAGGTCGGGAAAGGGCGACGTCGAGCCGATAAACTTGGTGGCCAGCGCATTGTCGCCCGTCACTTTGATTAAAATATCTTCGATCATCAGGGCATACTCGGCGCGGTTCAGAGCGCCCGCAGGCTCGAAATTGCCCTGCGGATTGATTTCCAGGCCGCGAACACCGATGGCCAGAATCCCTTCGATATCCGCTTTCAAGGGATGGTTGGCAATGTCTTTGGCCGTCAATGCGGCCGGCCCGGCGCTCCGGGCGGCCTTTTCGGGATCTTTAAAGGACGTATCAAATGTTTTCGGTGTTCTCTTTTTGTACAGGACATCGATCTTCAACTCTTCCATGAACAGGGCCGCGGCGTCCGCGCGGGAAATGCTCTCCAGAAGGGCAATCTTTTTGCCCGTCACGGTTCCGGGCATGGCCCGCTGAATTTTCTGGACCAGATTCCACTGGGCATTGGCCTGGCTGACATACTCTTTCCGGATTTCAAGAACTTTCGCAAACATGGCCCCCGCCTTGCCGTAATCCAAGGCCGTCTTGTAGGCCAGCCCCATGAAATACGGAGCGGAGGAGGAGGACGGATCCAGCTTCACCGCCTCTTCGTAAGAACTGACGCACTTTTTCAGCCAGCTTTTGTCCTGCTCGCAGTCCACGCCGATTTTCATGCAGGCAACCTTGCTGAGCGTATTGACACGGATATAACCGATGTGAACGGCCAGCTGCTCGTCGGCTGCCTTCGCCGTGCCCCATGCCTTCTCCAACTCACCAAACGCGGCGGTGTAGTTCTGCTGATAGGCTTTGGCCAGCCCCATGCCGGTATACGCCTTGGAATATTTGTCGTTGAGCTCCAGCGCCAGGGTAAACTCCCGTTCAGCCTCGGAATATTTTTCCTGATCGATCAGTTTCATGCCTGTAAAGACATGATGTTCGGGCGTATCCAGCGCGTTTGACGGCTGACGGGCCTTCGTCCCGCACGCGGCAATCAGCAAAACAGCCGAAAACAAAATGATCGCGAAGAGGACCTTTTTCATGTTCGCGCGGCAAAACATATTTCGCTCCTTTCTGTCAAAGGGTTATTTCCTGAAAATTCATTCCTTTTCTTTCCCAAAAGGCTTTGTATCATTAGCTTCAGTGTCTGCTGAAGTCAAGTCAATATTGCGCCAGAAATTTTCGCGTCTGGCCTTCAATTTTCTGTGTCTCTTCAGGCCCGTACCACGCGATGGTCTTGTCCGCTCGAAACCAGGTCATCTGCCGTTTGGCATATTGCCAGGTCTCACGATTGATTTCGGCAATCGCCTGATCCCAGCCGCACCGTCCCTGAATGAATGAAAGAACCTGCCTGTATCCGAGAGACTGGAGGGGTTTGAGCTTTTCAGAGTATCCCCGATCCATGAGCCCCCGCACTTCATCGAGCAGTCCCGCTTCCACCATCTGTTCGGTTCTCCGGTGGATTCTCTTTTTCAATTCATCGCGCTCCACGCAAAGGCCGATCTTCAAGACCGTGTAAGGACAATCGGCAAACCGGTGCTTTTTTTGCAGCTCCAGGATGGATTGTCCGCTTTGGTCCAGCACCTCCAGCGCACGGATGACGCGCACGGAATCGTTGGGATTGAGGCGATCAGCCGCCAGCGGATCTCTTTTGCGCAGAAGCCCGAAAACATACGCCCTGCCGTAACGATCCCGAAGTTCCTTGTAATGTCTTCGGATATTTTCATCGACCGGCGGCGTGTCGATGATGCCCTGCAAAAGCGCGCGGATATACAGGCCTGTTCCGCCGACCACCAGCGCCGGCCTGCCCTCCCCCGCCAGCTTCGCGATGATGCCTCTCGCCTGCTCGGAATACAGGGCCGCGTTATATTCTTCGTCCGGATTCACGACGTCGATCAGATGA
>JAAZOZ010000257.1 GCA_012797505.1 Smithella sp.
ATATCAGCGCGACCAGCTCAAAGGCCTGATCGGATTTCTGGAGGCGCAGACCGGCACAAAAATGGACCCCGACCGCCTCTGGGAGTGCATTCGCCTGGGAGACCGCGCCTGGCAGCTCTGGTACGACATCGACCGGCTGCGCGTGGCGATCCCCTGCCCGATGCCGTCGCAGGATCACTTCAGCATCATGGTCGCCGGCCATTACTACACGGGAACGCAGATCGCCGTGGACTTCTACCGGAAGCTCTACGACGAAGTGAAAGACAAGGTGGATCGGAAAATCGGCGTCATTCCGGACGAAAAACACCGCATCCTTTACGGCGGCGGGCTCCCGCCCTGGCACACGCTGTGGATTTTCAACTACTTTGAAAGCTTCGGCGCGGTGTTCGTGATCGAAAACGTTTACCGCGGCTTCGATCCGGTGGAAGTGCCCTCTTTCGTCAAGGATCCGGTGGATTTCCTCGCCTGGCGGGCGTTTCTGCGCTTCACGCGCTACCACGAAAAGGCCCGCGCGCGCAGCGGCAATCCCATCGTGGAAAAGCTGCTGGACATGATCGAAGACTACAAAATCGACGGCGTGGTCTTTCACGCCTGCCGGTCCTGCCGGGCCACCACCATCGGCCAGACGCACATCAAAAGCGAACTGGGCAAGTATTCCGATCTGCCGATGATGCAGCTCGTCTCCGACATGGTGGATTTGCGGGATTACTCGGAGGCGCAGTGGAAGGCGCAGATCGGCGCGTTTATCGAAGCCCTCCAGGGGAGAGGGGAATAGTTACAAGTGATAAGCAATGAGTGATGAGTAGAAAGACAGGTAAGGGATCATAGGTGAAAGGTGACCTGGTGAGCTCGCCGAACTATGGGACTTTTCACTTTCCACTCATCGCTTTTCACTACACCGAAGGGGAGTTATGCCGTTTGCCGGAATCGATATCGGGTCCACGATGACGAAAGTGGTCATTACGGACGAACAGGAAAAAATCCTGGCCTCGCACATCGGGCCGACGGGCGCGGAGCACCGCCATCTGGCGCTTAAGGTCATGGACGAGACCATCAAAAAGGCGGGGCTTTCCTTCGACGCGCTCGATTTTGTCGTCGCCACCGGCTACGGCCGCATCAATGTGCCGTTTGCCGACCGCCAGATCACGGAGATCACCTGCCATGCGCGCGGCATCCGCTCCCTTTTTCCGTCGGCGCGGATCATCATCGACATCGGCGGCCAGGATTCCAAAGGCATCAAGCTCGACGCCGACGGCAAAGTCGCCAATTTCGTCATGAACGACAAGTGCGCCGCCGGCACCGGCCGCTTTCTGGAAGTCATCTCGGAGACGCTGGGCATCAACCTTGCGGACATGGGCGACCTGGCGCTTTCGGCCGACGGCTTCGTCCAGATCTCCAACATGTGCACGGTTTTTGCCGAGCATGAAGTGACCTCGCGACTGGCCGAAGGAGCGGGTGTGGCGGAAATCGTCGCGGGGCTTCACGAGGCCATCGCGTCCCGCGTCGTCAACATGACGCGCCACCTGGGCATCGAGAAAGACGTCGTCGTCACAGGCGGCGGAGCGAAAAACAAGGGGCTGGTCCGGACCATCGCAGGCAGGGTCGGCTTTGACGTTCTCACGCCGCCAGAGCCTTTCATCACCGGCGCCCTCGGTGCGGCGCTCGTCGGCAGGGATTTTTACGGACGCGGCGTAAGACCGGCAAAAGAACGAAAAAAAGAGGATGTAACCTTTTTTTTGTAACACTTTCGTGATTCATTCCCTCTCCCTTGATGGGTGAGGGTGAGGGTGTAAATTGGATAAGGTTGGTTTTGTCTGAATATCGAGAGCTTTGAAAAATGTCATTTCGAGGAGCGTGAGCGACGAGAAATCTAAAGATCCCTCATTGCATTCGGGACATGGATTTCTCCCTTCGGTCGAAATGACA